>JBEQAI010000324.1:0-4516 GCA_041640415.1 Ammoniphilus sp.
GCTTGATACAAGTCCAATCCGTCAAGCGGCTCTCCATTCACGCTCACAATCTGATCGTTCGGGCGAAGGCCCGCTTTTTCCGCTGGAGATCCTTTGAAAGGGGAAACGATCGTCACTTTTCCGCCTTCCATTGTCACCTCAGCCCCGATTCCTTGGAACGAGGAATGAATGGATTCCGTGAACTGCTCCGCCGACTTGGGATCCATGTAAACCGAATACGGATCATCTAAGGAGTTGATCATCCCATTGATCGCTCCATCTACAAGCTTCTGTGCATCTACTTCTTCGAGATAGTTTTCCTTAATCAGTCCGTACACTTCATAGATTTTCTTTAAGCTCTCAGCTTCCGATGGAGTCGCTCTACCTGCTTGGGGCTGAGCTGGCGTCGGGTTCGTTATCCCTACTTTATCTAGAAACGTAGACAAAGTCTGTCCGAGTAAACTTCTCTCCGAGTCCATCGCCACCATGGTCAGCAAGCTGCTGAACACCACGGTAAGGCCGAGCAGAGCTGCTAGCGTACTGCCCTTGATCCGCAATCCATCTACACCACCTTTTCCCCAGTCATGACATCCTTAAGTTCGTCCCATTTAGTATATGATGGCACAAGACCTGATATGAACTTCGGTTTACTCTGATTTTATCGCAGATAGCCCAGTGGGTCTACTGCCGTTCTTCCTTTATATACGCCAAAGTGCAAATGAGGTCCGGTGGAGCGCCCAGTCGAACCGACTTCGGCGATCTTCTGTCCCTTTTTCACGGATTGATTTTCCTTCACCATCAGGCCCCCTTCCCGGATATGCCCATACACCGTGGAAAGATCTCCTCCATGATCAATACTAATCATATTGCCATACCCGCGAACATACCCGGAAATGATCACCACACCATCCGCTGCGGCCACAATGGCAGTCCCTTGCGGAGCACCAATGTCGAGTCCATTATGTCCCGCGGTTCTTCCTGTAAAGGGATCTTTGCGCAGGCCAAACTGAGAGGTAATGCTCGAGCTGGACGGCACCGGCCAGGCGAAACGTCCGCCCGTATACTTCTTTTGCGTCAACAACTTGTTTTTTTCGGATAAAGCCGATTTCATCTGCGCCATCAGATCGAGCATGGCGTTTTCCTGCTGCAGCTTGGTTTCTTCTAATTCTACCTCTTGCTGTTCCAGCTGGGCAATCGCGACCGTGCGCTCTTTTTGCTGCTCATGCAGTTGATTCTTCAGTTGGCTGGCTTGGCTGTACATGCCCTCCAGGTTGGCTAGATGGTTTTCGATTTCTCGCTTTTTCGCTTCAACAGTCTCGCGATCTTTAATATTGTCCTCGAGAATCCTAATATCCGAGTCCACGATCAGCTTGACGGCGTCCAAACGGTTCAGGAAGTCGCCAAAGTCCTTCGCTCCAAGCAAGACCTCCAGGTACGAAACGTTGCCCATTTCATACATAATCTTTACACGCGTTTTAAGCAGCTCATCTCGCTCTTCCACGCGCTGCATTGCTTCATCCAGTTGAACCGCAGCATCCTGCGCCTTCAGCGTGGTATCTCCAATCTGCATATCCAGCGTCTGGATTTTTTCCTGGGTGGTATTCAGCTTGACTTCGATTTGCGCGAGATCCTGCTTGACCTCGACTTTGCGGGATTCAATCCGCTGCATTTGATTTTCGATTTCTGAGATGCGGTTCTCCGTTGCTTTTTGTTGGTTTTTGATTTGATTAATTTTCTGATTAATTTTGTCCAACGAGCTGGCAGCTTGTCCACCCATCGGATAGAGCAGCACGGCCGTCAGGGCGCAGGCAACAAATATTGGGATCTTCCGCATGTTCTCCTCCTACAATTAGATCTTTAAGAAGCGATGAATCGATACGACACTTCCCCAAATCCCAAGAAACGCCCCAATGCCCAGCAACAAGCCCGCAACCTGAAAGGCTAATGGATCCAGCGGAAGAAAATCGATAAAGTACAAATTCAAATCTACCGTTACAAAATCTATTAAATATTTATAGCCTACCAGAAGAAGAAGAGTAGGAAGAATGGCTCCAATCGTCCCCATCAAGAGTCCTTCAATAAAAAAGGGCCAACGGATAAACGCATTCGTCGCTCCCACCAGCTTCATGATTTCAATTTCACGTCTTCGCGAAAAAATGGTGAGCTTAATCGTATTCGCAATCAAAAACATCGCCGTAAAGGCCAAGGCTATAATAAAGGCAACCCCGACATTCCGGACGAGCGTTGTAATGCTAAATAGCTTTTCGATCAGGCCTTTTCCGTACTTCACACTTTCCACGTGGGGAAAGTTCTTCACCCGCTCCGCGATCATCGCGGTTTCTCGCGGATCCTTGGTCTTCACGACAAATTCGTCGGATAAAGGATTTTCTTTATCTAGCCCTTCAAACCAGTAGGCATTCTCGCCAAAGCTTTGCCTAAATTTCTCCAAGCCTTCTTCCTTGGTTACAAACGTCACCGACTCCACCTGCGGCATGGCTTGAATCCGGTCCCCTAAAGCAGCCGCTTGGTCACGATCCACATCCTTGTTCAAGATGACGCGCATCTCGACTTGCTTCTCCACCACATCCGCAATATGGTTGACGTTCATGGCCATCAGCAGAAAAACACCCAGGATAAACAGCGTGATCGCAACCGAACTCATTGAGGCAAAAGCCATCCATCCATTTCGCCCAAAGCTCTTAAACCCTTCTCGAATATGGCGCCCGATCGTTCTAATCTTCATAGCCATACTCCCCTCTGAGCTGGTCGCGAACAATTCGACCGGCCTCGACGGCCACCACTCGCTTGCGAAGCGTGTTCACAATCTCTTTATTGTGGGTCGCCATTACGATGGTCGTTCCCCGCATATTGATTTCTTCAAAGATCCGCATAATATCCCAGGACGTCTCGGGATCCAGGTTTCCAGTCGGCTCGTCCGCAATCATCGTGCCCGGATTATTCACCAGCGCTCTGGCAATCGAGACCCGCTGCTGCTCTCCCCCAGACAGCTCGGAAGGAAACGAACGCACTTTATTTTTCAACTTCACCAGCTCGAGTACTTCCATGACCCTGTTGCGGATGTTTTTCTTCGGCGATTCTACCACTTCCATCGCAAACGCTACATTTTCATAGACCGTCAGCTTCGGCAACAGCTTGTAATCCTGAAACACGACGCCAATGCTTCGGCGAAGCTTCGGAATGTGACGCTCCTTCATTTTGTCTACTTGATATCCGTTTAAGATAATCGTTCCTTTGGTTGGCTTTTCTTCTCTATACATAAGCTTGATAAACGTCGATTTCCCGGCACCGCTTGGCCCGACCACATAGACAAACTCACTCTTATTGATGGTAATATCGACCCCTTTAAGCGCCTCCGTTCCATTCGGATACGTCTTCCATACGTCTATCATCTCTATCATGTTTGTGAACTCACCTCTTTTTAAAACTGAAAGAAAACCGTCGTCGGTACTGGGATTTTTCCCCACCGTATTCTTTTCGACAACTTCTGCAGAAACCCTTTATTATTCCCTAATATTTCCGGGGAAATGACAGGTTTCGATGTCAAAAGTCCAATAATAATTATACCACTCCTGTCAACAAAATTCTGTGCATATTTTATTAGATTGCACATAAAGATGTACGGTGCAAAAAAAGAGAGAGGAGACATATGGAGTGTGGAAAAAACATGGGCGACTTTTTGTTGTGATCTTGGTCATGGTACTCATCGTGGGCACGTCCGGATGGGTCTATGCGTATGCCAGCCGTTCAGACATTCCGCAAGGAATTCATCTGCATGATTGGCATCTCGGGGGACTATCTTTTGAGCAGTTTGAAAGTGAATGGAAAAATCGGATGGAAGAGATTCGGAAAAAGAAGGTCGCGTTGGTGCTTCCCTCTAACATGACGGATGGCCAGGAGCGAAGCTTTACGGTGGGAGAAGTCGTAACCTTTCACGATGAAAAATTAAGAGAAGAGCTTGTAGACTTCTTCGATCCGCCTGACTTATGGGAAAAAGTTCAGCATCGCTGGGAAGCCCGAAAAGGAATGACGTACGAACTGAATGTGGATTGGGATGGAGCTGCGCTGGATCGCTTGCTGCGGGAGCGTTGGCCCGAGCTCTTTGCCGGAGAACCCGTCAATGCCGTACGAACCATTACGGATCAAGACCTCGTCGAGTATCAAGAGGATGTCTCGGCTTATCATGTCGATGTGGAAGCTTTACGCGAGGAAGTCGTTCGCTTAACCTCGGATGAGATTTGGAAAGAACCCTCCTTTTCCTTCGAGCTTCCTCTGCAAGAGGTCCTAGCGGAGGTTCGATTGGAAGACCTGATAGAAGAAGGAATTGAACGAAAGATAGCTGAATACTCCACTAAGTACTCCACCAAAACCGATGGAAGAACCCACAACGTCGAAGCCACCGCACGCGTTCTTCACGATACCCTTCTCCAGCCTGATGAAATCTTCAGCTATCGCAAGCTCGTGCAAGAAACCGAAAAAAAGTTTGGCTATAAACCAGCCCCCGTGATCCTCGATGGCG
>JBEQAI010000325.1:0-4513 GCA_041640415.1 Ammoniphilus sp.
CGCGCTTCCTGTACTAAGGCATGATGGTTTGGCACGCGGCTGATGGAAGCCAGAACCGTATCGGACTCTGGAAACTGCGTTTTGGCTTGGCGCAAGTCTTCAGGGGTAAACCCTGTATGCGGGAAAATATGCAAGATATGCTCTGCAGGACTGTCCTTAGTCCCTAGGACAATGCGTCCTTTGGTTACCTGAGAAGTTTCCATAAGGGAAGAAGAGCCACGAAGGGCTTGCTCGGTTTTGAGCAGCATTTCGTCTTTTTCCAGTCCCATAAAGGAATCTAGTCGATCTAAGATGTCCCCTAACACGTGGACTTCTGGCAGGGTACGCCCGGCGTAGAGGACGTTGCCTTCTTTTCCGCCAAAATGGATATTGGCATGATGCACGCGATGACCGTGAAGATAGGGGATGCCCGGGTGTAAGCCATGAAAGGCCTCATGGAGTTCAAGAACGGCAATGTTGTACAAGTCAAGATAGTTGCGAAGCGTCACTCCTCCTGAGCTGGCGCCATCCGCGATCGGGTGGTGGGCAACAATTGCATCCACTCCGGTAGCAGCAGCTAGCTCAATGTCTTGCTCGGACAAGGTCATGGCCACCGCGATTTTTTTAACTGGCCGTTGCGGATCACCGTAGACGAGCCCGGGAGTTTCCAACACTTCCTTTCCTACGATGCCAGAGCTCTTCAAAATGACAAAGGGATGCTGAGACCCCGATTGCTCCCGATGGAGCAAGACCCTTCCTCCTGTAAGATGATTCAGTTCCTCTACGACGTTTTGTAAAGTTGTCATGATGTTTCTCCTTTCTAGATAATGAAAAAAGCCGCCAGTAAGAAAACGCCTCCACTTAAGCACGCTTAAGCGGTACGTTAATCTTAACTGACGGCGTTCCTGCGCTCCTCAGAAGGAGTTCATTCACCCATTCAGTACTTCTCGACTAAAGGCTGGTCTCGAGCATCCGATCTAATACAACCACCGTTGCGGAAATCTCCACAAACGGATCGTAATCCTTGAGGATGGTGACCACCTTAAAAGAATATTTGCTCTCTAGCTTTTGTTTGAAGTGTTCCTTGAACTCATCAATCAGTAGGATATCCATCATCCGGGTGGCTTCGCGTTTCTTGCCGTCAAGGGCTCGAATCGCAGGCGCCCGCCGGTGCGCGGCCATAAACATAATCTTGTCCCCAAGAATGTCCACGCGCTGATGCTTCGTCCCATTGCCAAATAGCTGTTGATTAATCTCTTGATAATCCTTCATAAGTTCTTGCTTGAGCTGGCCTAGATTTAATATTGATGATCTCATCCCTAACAGTCCTCCGGGGGTGCTGTTAGTCCTACTATACAAGCTGTTCATAAAATTGTCAATTATATAATTTGTCTATTTATTTGGGGTCACCCTCAAGAAGGAAATAGCTAGTATAATACTATGGAACTTCCTTAAGGTGGTGAAAACGGTGATCCTAGAGACGAAAAAGCGTGCGGTGCTAATGAAAAAGCTGTATAATCGTGACTTGCTCCGGCCTCACCAAGTATATCGTTTGATCCAATCTTCTATTCAAAATAAAAAAGGGATTTCTGTCATTCGTTTAGGTGACGTCATGGCAAAGCTCCTATCGCAAAGAGATTTAACAAGTTTACGAGAGGCATCGCCTTTTTTAGGTATTCCGTATCCTCCAACGCTGAGGCTGCTTCATGATCTGGACTGGTCGGTGCGACAGGCCGATGTGGTGGGAGTGACTTATTTTCCGAAGCGGGCGATGCAGCTTCAGTACTATATGAAAATGAGGGGTTGGACTCCACGGTGGATTACCGACTCTTTTATTAATGATCTGATGTATGATCAAGGTTATATTCATCGCCTGATTCGCAACCACCGGGTCGTGCTAGTGGGCCGTTCGGCTAGTGCGGCAGCCCAACAGTTAGGCAAACGGAACCTTCCCGTAGCAGGCGCCATCGATCTCCCGGACTATTACCATTTAACACAAACCTTTAATCAGCTCAAAAATACCAAGGACCGTTGGGATCTTGCGCTTATTGGGGCGAGTGTGCCGGGGAGGATTCTCTGTGTATCCTTGACTAAGCAACTCAACAAAACCACCTTCGAGATTGGTCATATGATGGACGCTCTAGCCAATCCAAAGGAATGGAAAAAGCATCATGACCGCAAGCGGTTTAAGCTGCGCTGGATGCGAAAGCTAGCAACCGGATAAAACGAAAGAATCCTCTACACGATTAGTAGAGGATTTACTATTTTTGAGCCAGTATTCGCTGGAATGCTAGCACTCTTTGATCTATATCTACACTAATGCTGACCACTTGAGGATGGGTGAAGGAACCAAATCGCGAAACGGCCTCATACATTTTCTCTTGCAATAGCTCGATTTCGAGTTGGAGGGTTTCCAGGGTTGCCCGCTCATCCACTACTTGACTACCCATGTACAGTTTCCTTCCTATAACTAACACCTATTTCCTTTATTATACAATAGGTAGTTTTCCCTACTCAAGTTTTGTCATAAAATGTTCACATTTGCCGCAGTCCGCACCATTAATGTAATTTTTTTACTAATCGTGTATAATTGGAATAGGATAAAAGAACTATACAGGGCGGTGATGCTCACTCATGGGAGAGTTACAAGACATCAGGAACACGAGTGAGAATGAGTTGATTTTTAGCCGAACGAACTGGACGATCCGCATGCCGTGATGAAGCAGGCGGAGGCTGCCCTATACCAGGCGAAGGGGAAAGGGAGAAGTACGGTTCAAATCTATGAAACAACGGTGAATGTTCCGTCTTTTTCTATTGAGAAAGAGCTTCGGAAGGCCTGCTATCAAAATCAGTTTGAGCTACACTACCAACCGCGCGTGGAGGCGAGGACAGGAAGGATTATCGGTGCCGAGGCTTTCTTGCGCTGGAATCATCCTAAGTGGGGGCTGGTTTATCCGGATGCATTTATTTCGGTGGCGGAGATGATCGGTCTGATTGTTCCGATCGGGGAGTGGGTCCTCCGAGAAGTTAGCCGTCAGATTGTGGAGTGGCTGAACCAAGGCTTGGAGCCGGTTCCCATCTCCATTCATTTGTCGGCCCAGCACTTTTTGGTGCGCGGTTTTGTTTCTACTTTGCGGTCGCGCGACATTCAACTATACGGGCATATTGTGTGGAAAAAGGATATAGAAGGGCACGGCGTATTTCAATATGGCATGGAATTTACGATGCTGGAGAAGGAGCGTAGTGAGCTGGCACGAATCTTAAATGAGTTTTCCTTGAAGCTTCGCAATAGCCCTTTGGTGCCGAACAGTCGGTTTGTCCGGATGAATAGCTTTAACTATTTAAAAAGAGAGGGATAACCACTTCGTTGGCTTGGTTTTGAGCCGGGGGGTGGTTTTTCTTACGCCGAGTATCGACAGCTGGGGGAGAAACAGCGGGTCGAGCTTCTTCGGGTTTGTAAGAAGGAAGGGTTACCATCCCCTGCGCTTTAATGATACAATATCCAGCGAATGGTGAAGGAGGGGAGAGGTGGAAGGTTGGTAAGGTTGATTACGAAATTCATGCCACTATGGATTGTGATCTGTTCAGTGGTGGCGTATTGGAAGCCCGCTTGGTTCCAGGATCTGCATGGCTGGACAGGGCCAGCGTTGGGGCTGGTATTGTTTTTTATGGGTCTTTCTCTGAAAACGGAAAGCATCTGGCAGGTCATTCGCTATCCAAGAGCGATGTTTATCGGGATTCTGCTCAAGTGGACGGTGACCTTAAGTGTTTCCATCCTGATTGCTTATCTGGCGTTCCGGGATGTGCCGGAGATGGCGACCGGGGTGATTTTGGCGGGGGCGGTGCCGAGCGGGACTTCGGCGAATTTGTATACGTTTATGGCCAATGGAGCGGCGGCGTTGAGTATTGCGATGTCGGCCATTGATACGTTTATTGGCCCTTTTTTGACCCCGCTTATTGTGAAGGTTTCCGCGGGGACGTTTGTGGATGTGCAGTTTTGGCCGCTTTTCATTCGGATGGTATTGATTGTGTTTCTTCCCATCTGCTTGGGCTTGTTGATTCAGTGGAAGTGGGGTCAGCATGTAGAACGGGTGCGCCCTTGGATGCCGGTTTTGTCGGCTCTTTGCTTGTTTACGATTGTTCTCGCGGTGGTCTCGAATTCGCAGGCGATGCTGGCGGAAAATATTCATTTGCTGCCTGTATTGGGTGTAGCCGTTGTGATTCAAGTAACAGCGCCCATGTGGTTGGGGTATAAGCTGGCCCGATGGTTTGGACTGAAAGAAGAGGAGTGCCGGGCGATCTTGTTTGAAACTGGGATTTGCAATACGGCTTTGGCTGCGTTGCTGGCTCTCGATCATATCAGTGCGGCGGCGGCGGTGCCGGCAGTGGCGAATATGGTGGTGAATTTGTCGGTGGGGGCTTATGTGGCGTTGCAGCTTTCTAAAAAAAGTTTGGCAACAAACCTTTCAGATAATTTGACAATTCAGAGTAGACAGGTTAAATAGGGCTATGGTATGATCTTCTTGTAAAACCA
>JBEQAI010000326.1:0-4495 GCA_041640415.1 Ammoniphilus sp.
CGGTCATTGTAACGTTCTAGTCCTAGCTCGACTAATTGATGGATGAGTTCGGTATAAGAAACTCCTGCTGCCTGAAATAGCATGGGATACATACTAAATGGAGTAAACCCTGGCATGGTATTAATTTCATTGATATACACTTTATCCTGCCGCTCATCCCAAAAGAAGTCAATCCTGCTCAAGCCTGAAGCATCTACACTATGAAACGCCTTTTTCCCCATTTCTTCAATCCGAGTTCTTACATGATCTGGAATTTCTGCAGGGATATAAAGCTTTGTTCCAGTGTTTTTATACTTGGCTTCATAATCGTAAAACTCGTTAATCGATACAATCTCTCCCACTACGGATGTCTTAAGCTGCTCATTTCCCAATACGCCGACCTCTAGCTCTCTCCCGCTAATGAATTCTTCTACTACAATCTTGCGGTCAAAGCGGGCAGCCAACTCGAGGGCCTGAATTAAAGAGTCGCGATCCTTAGCCTTAGATATCCCCACACTTGAACCCATATTGGCAGGCTTGACAAAGCACGGATAGCCAAGCGTATTCTCAATATCCGAAACTATGGAATCCATATTTTCCAGATGTGTCCGCAAAAACGAAAGATACTTGCATTGTGGAATTCCTAATTCACCAAAGACGTTTTTCATGGCTACTTTATCCATGCCTACTGCCGAGCCGAGTACCCCTGTTCCCACGTAAGGAATATCCGCCATTTCAAGTAAGCCTTGAAGAGTTCCATCTTCCCCGTTAGGACCATGGATAACAGGAAAAGCAATATCCACGATTTCCTTCAGCCTCAGAACGTTCGGTTGATCTTCCGGAATTCCACGGAACCTTAATTCCTCAACAGAAGCGATCTCTCCATCAGGTGCTTCTCCTTGGACCCATACCCCATCAAGCTGGATATAGATTGGTATAATTTCGTAGGTGTTGCGATCAATGGCATTCATGATCGCTCGCGCTGTACTTAGTGAAACCTCGTGTTCACTGGATTTACCACCGTAAATAATGCCTAACCTCATTTTGCTGTTCATCCTTGCAAAGCCTCCCTTATCCATCGCTGCCGAGCTTTATATAATATCTCTCCCGATATGATACCAATTTTATAGGCAAATGGTTACTAATATGTACACTATACCTGATATCCTCTCTAAGTTAAATCCCTCCTTCTTTTCTTAAGGCATAGGACAAGTTCTTGGCTCTGCCTGCATATGATGTGGTGAAGGAGGGATAACTATGGCCGTTATCTTAAAAAAGTTAAAGGGAAAAACCGTGTATAAAGGAGATCCAGAACCGGAATGGCAGCATTTGCTTACTCTTCTGAAGCTACTGCTGATCCTTTTTCTCATTTTCAGCAGCTTCCATTGGATCGTAAAGAAAAGAGTACAGCATCTGCCCGCCGACGGTATTTCGGTTGCGATTCAAAAGACAGTTGAAACCCAGGCGAAAACCCCACGTTTATATACAGTAAAAAATGGTGATACACTCTGGAAAATAGCCATTCAGTTCTATCCTCTGGAAGACCCTGTAACCAAAATTAAGGAAATCATGAAACTCAATCATCTAAAGACAGATTCCATTAAAGCGGGCCAGCCGATCAAGCTCCCCTAAAGCTTGGGTCTCATTTGCATTATGAGATTAGCAATGGCCCTCCAATCCGCTAGATAAATTAAGTTCTGGCTTCTGAAATGCGAGTTATAGGGATAAGGGATAGCGATCGTGGTCACGCCGTTTTCTAATAAGTTTTGGATATTTTTATCAGAATCCTCTACCATTACAGCGATTCCGTTCTCCCTGCAGATCTTTCCTTTCTCCGAGGCCCCAAAGATAACCTTGTCATAAGGAACTTGATGCTGCTCTAGCCAAGCCAATGTCATCGGCTTCATGATAGCTGGCCGGGCGGTTATTAAGTAGATCCTGCATCCATTTCTCCTCAGCCAATGCAAGGCCTCCCTACAATAGGGCTGAGGCTTAGACTGGGACGCAATTTCTAACCCGTATTTCTTCCAAAACCATAGCTCCTCCCAAACCGACAGCCTCAAGGCGTCTCTTAAGTGATAGCGTTGGTAAATATCCCACAATGTCCACCCATTGCCGAAGTGTTCCTTCACACTTTTTTCCAATAATGGACTCAGATTATTAATCACATTGTCAATATCCACCCCGATACGCACGCCATCCATCACCTCCACATCTCCATATTATGTAAGGCGGATAGACATGGGACGCATAGGGAAAGATAAACCCGAATTAAAAAGATTGGAGGGAAAAAGGATGGACCGATTGGCCCTTATTTTAGTCATTGTTGGAGCCTTGAACTGGCTGCTAGTAGGTTTATTCCAGTGGGATTTAGTTGCCGCCTTATTTGGAGGGGAGTCAAGCTGGGTTAGCCGCATTGTTTATACACTTGTGGGCTTGGCAGGGATCTATTGCTTATCCTTACTCTTTAGAGAGCGCGCGGTGCAAAAATAATGAACGCAATAAAGGGAAGGATCTCAACGGAGAAGTCCTTCCCTTTTTTATGGGCTGAATTGCTTAATTTCCAAAAAGCCAGCTGAGAAATCTGACAACTGGGGTTTTTCGTGTTTTGTTGTTGACTTGCCAGCGGTGTACATCCAATAACGACTTTTTATAGGCGCCTATCTTGACTTCGCTTATTTTTGTGGCTTGTGGTTTATCCAACAACGAACTCACCCCTCTATAGCTTGTCCTGTTATTACCATACCATAGGACAGCTATAGAATGATGTCACAAAGCGTTGTCGAATTCTTTCTAGTTTTGTCTTACGTTATTTTTCTGATAAGAGATAGCTCACAGCCCCTACGGCCAATCCAAACAACGCACCAGCAGCCACTTCGGAGGGCAAGTGCCCCAATCGTTCTTTCAGTTCTTTCTCTGTATCGTGGTAATGTTCAATTTCTGGATGTGCCTCAGACAGTTTTTCCATAGACTCCTTTAGATCGTTCACTGCTATAGCTGTCTGTCCCGCATGATATCTGACCCCGGCGGCGTCGTACATCACAATTAAGCCTAATAGGGTCGCAATGGAAAAATCAATGGAGCAAAACCCTTTCTTGAGTCCAATATAAGCGGCTAGGGAACTTACCCCTGCGGAGTGAGAACTGGGCATACCTCCAGGAGTTACGGCTGTCTTGATGTTCCACTTTCCTGTCTGAAGGTACTCAAATGGAATCTTAAGACATTGGGCTAAAACAATACCGGATAGTGCCGTTTTAATAGCTCTATTCATTGTCATTTCACCCCCTTATTATTCTCCCCTGCCATGTTGGACCCATTCCTAAGTTAGTACTGAGAACGAACTTCAAAAATAGCAAATTTTAAGTAATGACCTTCATTTACACCCAGAATTTCAGGATGGTCTATGCCTGCACCACTCCAATGAACCACCCGGAGAATTTTTTTAGCATCCTGTGCAGCTTCTTCAATGGTCTCTCGAAATAACTGTGGAGACATATGAAACGAGCACGAGGCCGTAACTAAAAAACCACCCTCGTTCACTAGCTTCAGGCCCTGTAAGTTAATATCCTTGTACCCTCTGCATGCGGACTTAACGGCGCCTCTGGACTTCGCGAAAGCTGGCGGATCCAAAATCACTACATCCCACGTGCGCCCCTCCGCTACCTGCTCCCGTAAATAATCAAAAGCATTGGCTACCACAAAATCAACCCGATCCGTGAAACCGTTGAGCTCTACATTTTTCTTGGCAGTTTGGATGGCATGATCGGAAATATCCAGACACGTTACTTTTTTTGCACCATGCTTACAAGCATTCAGCGTAAAGGAGCCGGTGTGGGCAAAACACTCCAGTACCGTAGCCCCATCCCAATAAGGAAATTGCACAACGTTTCCATTTTTATTGACAGGTACCCATTCGGGCTGCCCATGCAAATCGAGGGCAGGTGTAGCCTCTTGTGTAAATTTGGGATTATCCGGATTATCTGCTTTCACTTGATCAAGGGGAACCAAACGAATCCCGCTTCTTGCTCCCCACCCCTTCATTAAGGGCGCTATCGCGGCACGATTCTCTCTTTGATCAAAGAAGAATCCTGTTTTTTGTCCTTCCTTGACATCAATTATATATTTCAAGCCGTTTTCTATAATTTCTACCTCCGTATGGAATTCACCGTGCCAAAATCCTTTTTCTTGAGCTAACCCTTCTAGCTCACGGACAGGTACATCATTTCGTAAGAAGATGCCCCTAGGATTAAACGTTTCCAGCAAGGCTTCTTTGATCCAATCTTTGCGAAGCTCCATACCTAGAGACAGGATCTGGACAACAAGGATATCCTCGAATTTATCCACAACAAGCCCTGGTAAAAAATCAGCCTCTCCATAGATCGCCCGGTAAGAATGGGTATCCGTTAAAAATCGCTGGCGGTACTCCATGGCCTTTCTAATTCTTGACTTAAAAAAAGAAAGATCAATGCTTTCTTCCGAGTCATAAGTTAACACCCTCACCATAATTTGCGATTGC
>JBEQAI010000327.1:0-4485 GCA_041640415.1 Ammoniphilus sp.
CAGCCGTAAAAAATGCGGAGACTGCCGTGAAGAATGCAGAGCTCGCGGTGAAAAATGCGGAGACGAATATATCCAATGCGCAGTCTTCTTATGAGAATGCGCAAAAATCACTAAAGAGCGCTCAAAGCAAGACGGCGGTGGAAGTCGCTCGAGCGTCTCTAAATCAGGCTCAAGTGAACCTGCAAAATGCAAGGGATCAATTAGCTAATGCATCAGTTCGGGCGCCGATCTCTGGGGTAGTATCCTTGGTTGATGGAGCGACAGGACAAATGGCTTCTCCTCAGATGGCTGTGGTTCATATTGTTAATATTGATCCAATGATTGTTAAAGCCAACCTTTCCGAGAATGAATTAACGACAGTTAGCCTAGGAAATAAGGTAGCCCTTGAAATCCCTGCACTTAAGAAAAATCTCGAGGCCACAGTATCGGCAATCAGTCCGGTTATGGATTCACAGTTAAAGGCCTATCCGATTGAGATTTCCATCCCCAACCCAACAGGGGAGCTTAAGGCAGACATGGTGGTTAATGTGAAAGTATCCTCTGCTTCCACGGTTGCTAAGTCTCTGGTGATCCCTCGTAAGGCGGTAATAGAAGAGCAAGGTAAACGTTATGTCTATAAGCTCGACGGCGATGTAGCAACGAAGGTGGAGGTACAAACAGGTCAGGAAACAAGTGAATCAGTAGAAATCCTATCAGGACTACAGTTGCAAGATCAGGTTGTCGTGAAAGGGCAAACGTTACTTCAAGATGGAAGCAGGATACAAATACAAGATGTCAAGTAAGAACCCATATCCCCCTGATTAAAGGGGGATTTTTTTGTTTGGTCAGGGAAAAATATATAAACTTTTCAAATGAATAAGGAGGATTGATGGTGGAACCGATTTTTTCTGTTGAGCATACGATCATTTTCTTGCTTCTTCCCATACTCAATTTTGCTTTAGCGATTGCGATTATCTACATGGAGCGTCGCAATATCAGTTCAACCTGGGTGTGGCTTATGGTTCTTCTGCTATTGCCGGTAATTGGTTTTGCTCTGTATATGGTATTTGGTCAAAACATAAACCGTGAGAGAATATATAGGTTAAAAAGCAAGGGTGATGACCATCGAAATGAGTCGGTTGCTGAACAATTGGACGAGATTAATCTAGGGATGCTGCGTTCCTCTGAGCAACTTAGTAAGTACAAGCATCTGATTTCGATGAACCTAGTTCATAATGATTCCCTATTGACTCAGGATAATCAAGTGCAGGTTTTTACTACGGGTCAAGCTAAATTTGACGCTCTGCTTGAACAAATTAAACAAGCAAAGGCCCATATCCATATGCTCTACTATAAGATCGCTGATGATGGGTTAGGCAGCCGAATTCTCGATGCACTGGTTCTGAAGGCACAAGAGGGCGTGGAGGTTCGAGTTATCTACGATGATGTTGGTTCTAAAGGTTTATCGAAGGAGTTCTTTGAACCTTTGGTGAAGGCAGGAGGAAAGGGCCAGTCAGCTTGAAAGTATTTTTAAAGAAGATATCCAGCATTCCGTGCTTCTTTCCCCAGGGGAAGGACGTCTCAGTCGAGTCAAGGAATCCGTTGGGCGCTTGTTGTCGCCTATTTTGTAAATAAGACCATCGTTCTTTGGTTTGACAAGTACTTTGATTTCGTTTTTACTGAAGTTATGAAATAAAACGAGATTGGAGCACTACATGATGTACCGCAACTTACAAGATTGCATCACAGATTTAGAGAAGAATGGTCATTTGGTTCGTATTCGGGAGGAAGTCGACCCTTATCTCGAGATGGCCGCGATTCATTTAAAAGTATATGAGGCTGGTGGTCCAGCCCTTTTATTTGAGAATGTGAAAGGCTCTAAGTTTCGGGCGGTGTCCAACCTTTTTGGCACTCTTGAGCGGAGTAAGTTTATGTTCCGACATACTCTGGAAGCCGTTCAAAATGTGATTGCCTTACGTAACGATCCGGCCAAAGCCTTTAAGAATCCGTTTGGTCATGTGAGAAGCGGGTGGGCTGCCATGAAGGCTTTACCGTTGAAGACCTCAGGAAGTCAGCACGTAGCCGCACAGGAAATTCAAATTTCAGACCTTCCGCTCATTCACCATTGGCCAATGGATGGAGGAGCCTTTATTACACTCCCCCAGGTGTATTCCGAAGATCCAGACAAGCCGGGGATTATGAACTCCAATCTAGGCATGTATCGGGTTCAACTTACGGGGAATGAATATGAAATCAATAAGGAAATTGGCGTTCATTATCAAATCCACCGGGGTATTGGAGTTCATCAGGATAAAGCAAACAAAAAAGGTGAACCGTTGAAAGTCAGCATTTTTGTTGGTGGTCCACCCGCACATACCTTATCTGCCGTTATGCCCCTGCCGGAAGGCATGAGTGAAATGACCTTTGCTGGACTGCTCGCTGGTCGACGCTTTCGTTACAGTTATGTGGATGGCTACTGTATCAGTAATGACGCGGACTTTGTCATTACAGGGGAAATTCATCAAGGAGAAACGAAGCCGGAGGGACCGTTTGGCGATCACTTGGGCTACTATAGCCTAACTCATCCCTTCCCATTAATGAAAATTCACAAGGTGTATGCGAGATCTAATGCCATTTGGCCGTTTACGGTGGTGGGTAGGCCCCCACAAGAAGATACATCCTTTGGGGCCCTTATTCATGAATTAACCGGTGATGCCATTAAACAGGAAATTCCGGGCGTAAAAGAAGTTCACGCTGTCGATGCTGCTGGTGTTCATCCTTTGCTTTTTGCAATTGGTAGTGAGAGATACACTCCGTACCAGCCAGTAAAACAGCCTTTAGAGCTCTTGACGATTGCTAACCGGATCTTAGGTACCGGTCAGCTAAGCTTGGCCAAGTATTTGTTTATTACTGCTGAGGAAAATCAACGTGTAGATACTCATGATGAGCTCGGCTTTTTATCGTATATCCTAGAACGTATCAATCTTCATCGAGACATTCATTTTTATACCAACACTACTATCGATACCTTAGACTATTCAGGTACTGGTTTAAATACGGGAAGCAAGGTTGTATTCGCTGCTTACGGGGATAAAATAAGGGAGCTATGCATCGAGGTACCGGACGCGTTGAAGGACCGGCGGGAATTTGTTAATCCGCGTCTTGTGATGCCGGGAGTCGTGGTCATGGAGGCGTCCAAGTTTACAGACTACACACAAGCTAAACGCGACATGCAAGCCTTAAGCGAAGCGATTCAGGAAAGAGGATCAATAGATGGGTGTCCGATGATTATTGTAGCGGACGATAGCGAGTTTATCAGTGCTAACCTGAGTAATTTCCTTTGGGCGACCTTTACGCGAAGCAACCCATCGCATGATATCTACGGAGTGAATAGCTATTATGAGAACAAGCATTGGGCTTGTGATAATGTGATCGTTGATGCCCGCATCAAGGCGCATCACGCGCCACCTCTCATTCCTGATCCTGCGGTGGAGAAGAAGATCGAACGCTTCTTTGTTAAAGGTGCAGTTCTGGGCGGATTGAAGGGATAGCGGCGGACATGAGGTATGGTAAATGATTCACTGAATCCATCCGGGAATAACTTAAACAAAATTAAAGAAGGGCTTCTTCATCAACATAACAGTTGAGGGGAAGCCCTTGTTTTGTGGTTTTTGAAGCTTGCAGCTATAAAATGGAACTCGTTCCTATCATAATGGACGCTATCTATTCTCAATTATATAGGCAGAATGAAAAAGTAGATCATAAAAAAGTGTAGAAGTGTACCCAATGCCACAAAGCAATGGAAAGTTTCATGGAAATAGCGGAATCTCTTGATGCCGTAGATTACACCCCCAATGGTATAAGCAATGCCTCCAGCGATCATTAGAATAATGGCGCCCATCGGCAACAACCTAAGAAACTCTGCAAAAGGGATGATTGCAACCCAGCCAAGACCAAGGTAAAGTAAGGTCGATATCCATCGCGGCATTTGCATAAAGAAGATCTTGAGGAAGGTTCCGAGTGCTACGATGGACCAGACCAGGATCAGAATGCTCCACTTCCAAGCACCTTCAAGACCGAAGTAGCTAACTGGCGTGTAGGTTCCAGCGATTAAGAAAAAAATAGCGATATGGTCAATTTTTCGAAGAAGAAGAGTCTTCTCAGGTGTTGTTCGAATCCAGTGATAAAGACTGCTTGCCCCATAAAGCAATATCACACTCACCCCAAAAATGGCCGCAGTGATCATTTTGGAAGGGGAGGGAGCTGATCCTATAAGAAAAAATAAACCGACGATCCCCGCAAGGAATGGAATAAAGTGAGTAAGCGTATTGCCAGGTTCTTTCATGCGTAAAAAGTTCAAACCAAAGACCTCCGAAGCGTTTTTTCATTATACTGCTCGAGATAGGGGTGTCGATAGTTTAGAGAAGATGTCACATTTTCTTAAGATTAATTTCAACGAACTTCTCGGCCCAATTTTAAGAGCCAGTTCCCATCAATATTGTGGCA
>JBEQAI010000328.1:0-4461 GCA_041640415.1 Ammoniphilus sp.
AAGTCATGGTTTATAACCGTTCACGGGAAAGTTCGATGAAGTTGGCGGAAGCGGGAGCTTCCGTAGCCTCCTCAGCCAAGGAAGCTGCGAAAAATAGTGACATTGTGATCACCATGCTATCTAACGATCGTGCAGTGGAAGAAGTCATATTAGGGGAAAACGGAGTGTTGGCAGGCGCCAAAGCAGGCCAGATTGTAATGGATTGCAGCACCATTTCTCCAAAAACCAGCCAAAAGCTGGCTGATCAATTGGCGGGCATCGGAGTCGATATGCTAGATGCGCCAGTTACGGGAAGTGAGCCTCAAGCCATCGAAGGGATTCTGACGTTTATGGTGGGAGGAAAGAAGGAGATTTATGAGAAGTGCCTGCCTCTATTTGAAGTCATGGGAAAGGCATCCTTCTACATGGGGAAGTCTGGAGCAGGGTCTTATACCAAGTTAGCCAACAATACGATGGCCGCCATCAACTTGCTGTCCTTATCGGAGAGCATCGTCATGGCCGCAAAGGCTGGAATAGATCCCGAGCTGTTTGTACAGGTGGTTAACGGGGGCGGTGCAAGAAGCGGAATGGTGGATACCAAGTCTCCCAAAATGATCAACCGTGACTTTCATCCCAACTTTGCTACGGAATTGATGCATAAAGATTTAACCTTAGCCGTGGATATTGCAGCAGACATGAACCTTCCTGTTCCTGTTTTATCCTTGGTGCGCCAAATGCTGCAAACGGGCATGTCCAAGGGCTACAGCAAAGAAGATGTCTGTTCGGTTGTAAAGCTCTATGAGGAATGGGCAAATGTAGAAGTGAAAAAACACGATCAGAAAAACCTCTAGTCCAGAGGCTTTTCTGGTTCTTTTTTTAATTACACCATCCCCTGTGACATTACTACCCAGGTTTGTATGAGCTGACAAAAGCTCCTTGCATATTCTGATATTTTTCTATTTCTAGCCATTACTTTTAGACGATCCTCCGGAACGATCCCCTTGGTATCTTTTCTGACCGCTTCCATTCTTCCTGGTTGATACTCCGTCTGATACCATCTGATTAAGGTAGTTCTATCATTCATATTGAGTACGTTCTTTTTATACCGAAATATAACAAACAAAGTCCTGGTTTAGCTGGTAAATAACGGTAGCCAGTTGCACGGTATTCACCCCTTCCATATAACGCAGGACAGAGAAAACTCTCCAGTTGTTGCTTCACTTTACTCCAAGCTATGTAATCCTCTTCCTATGTTCCATATTAGAGATTTGTCTTCTAAAATCACATATTTAGACTTCCTACGACTACCACCTTTGCTTGTTTAAACAAATTCGTCTTGGCCGCCTCTTCATCTATTTCTTTTTGATCGCCAACGCCTAAAGCGCTCATCCATTTACCTTGTAAAAGAGGAGAGTCTCCAACCAGATAGACAAAGGTTTTCGAAGGTGAGATAGGCTTGCGGATAATCGCTGGGATTTAGGATGAGAGGAATGATTAGGGTCTATCGCTTTTGGCAGGGGCAGTCCAAAGTATCCTTTCTATTTGAGATAAATCAATGGGAGTTATCATACGACTGGAGGAATGGTTTGTGTAGCATTAATCATGAAGGAATCTATTATCACTTTTGGATGCTATCAATTTATTAAAGAGCGAGATCTGACGAATTGTTATACCAATGGATCAGAGTGGCAGGCAAAGGCTGATGGGTACGAGTAGATTTTCCACCACATAACAAAGAGGGACCCGCCATTTGCAGGTCCCTCTTTCATTATACCGGAGCAAGCCTTCCTATCATTTTGCCAGCTCTTCATTTACGGCTAGCTCAGTTGGGTAACTATTTTGTTTATGGTCAGTGATCAAACTAACAAAAACAAGTGCTAGAACCGATAAAGGTAAGGAGATGAGTACCGCGTTCCACCCAAAAGGCTTCCCCATCGCTTGCCAGATTATCGTTGCAATACCTCCCGTTAATATACAGGCAATGGCCCCTGCCGTCGTGGCCCGTTTCCAGAAGAAGCCTGCTAAAATAACAGGTGTAAGCGCCGCTCCGTACATGGTGAAGGCAAATACAGACAATTCCAGAACACTGGTGAAGAAAGTACCAAGAAAATAAGCAACAATTCCAATCAGGACAACAAAGATGCGACTAATCTTCAAGTACTGTCTCTCATCCAATTCCCCTTTAAATCTTCCATACAAATCATATACGACATTACCTGACATGGATAACAGGAAGGAATTTGCCGTCGTGACAAGCAAGGCGGTAAAGGCAGCTAGGATAATAGAGCCGACAGACAGTGGCAACACTTGACTTGCAATTTCTATGAGCGCGGTATCGGGCTTGATCGATGGCAGAAGTACGATCGCGGATGTTGCTAATAATGTAATTAAACTGTAGATAGACAGTACCCCAATGAAAAAGCCGATGGTTGATTTTTTGGCCACTTTTTCATCCTTGGAAGCCGAAAAGCGCTGAAGCAAATTCTGGTCCCCAATAATATAGATGAACATGGGTAAAAGGTAACCTATGAGCTGTGCTAACGTTAATCCGCCAGTCCAAGTAGACTGCTGCTCCGGTAAACTAGCGGCAAGACCTGTGAAGCCCCCAACCTCTGACAGGATAAACGGAATGGCTAGTATAAATCCAAAAACGATGATAAAGGCGCTGATCACATCCGTATAAGATACGGAGAACAATCCTCCTGTACACGCAAGTACAATTACCAGCAACACGGTTAATAAGGATCCCATTTGCTCCGGTAGGCCCGTAGTAATATGAAGAATATAGCCCCCCGCAATGAATTGATAGGATAGCACACTGATATAAGTAATGAGGATAAAAACGGCCGCCAGCAAACGGGTTAAGCTTCCAAATCGTATTTCGAGCATTTCTGGAACGGTGCGTTTCGCCAGTAGCCGTGTTTTAGCAGCTATAAAATACATGACGAGGATTCCTAAAGGAGCTCCTAAAAAGTAAAAGGCTGCTGCCATTGGCCCTTTTTGATAAACAAAGCCTGCCCCGCCTATAAGGGATCCAGAACCTACCCATGTGGCGGTCAACGTACCGATGACCACGATGAGCGGGAGACGATGACCTGCGACCATAAAATCTTCCCCGCTCTTTACCTCACGTTTACTAAAGTATATAGCGAAAATGACCATTAGGAGAGCGTAGATCACAATAACGGGCAATGCGGACATAGATCAACTTCCTTTCTACATGGGCTTTAGAATGTAATTCGCGGAGAGGATCCCCGAACCTTTGTAATTAACCTCGAACGCCCTCCTTTCTCACTATTGTTAACTTTAAAATATTTCTTATAATTCTATAAAACAAATGTACACGATTTCCTATTGATAAGTCCAATATCTAGTTTGTTAATTACTAATAGTTTATAATTATTAATGAAGAGGAAAGGAGGAGATCAAGATGGAGTTACGGCATGTAAGATACTTTGTAACCTTGGCTAAAGAACTCCATTTCGGCCGGGCGGCTGAACGATTGCAGTTGGCACAGCCTGCACTAAGTCAACAAATTAAACAGCTTGAAACCGAAATTGGCGTTCCACTCTTTCATCGAACGAAACGGCAGGTCCATCTGACAGAAGCAGGAAAGGTCTTTTTGAACCGGGCCAATCAAATCCTCATCCAGGTCGATGACGCGTGTGAGGAAGCTAAAAGAGTACATAAGGGACAATCCGGTGAATTGAAATTAGGGTTTGCAGGGCTCGTCACCTTTGACCTTTTGCCATTCATTCTTAAAGTTTACCGGGAACACTACCCCAACGTGAAAATCGTTCTGCGGCATCTACCCACGGTTGAACAGGTGAACGGCTTGCTTGAAGAGGAAATTGACGTGGGAATCCTGATCCCCCCGATTGAAAGTGTGTCCTTAGATTTAGAGGTACTAAGGAAAGAATCCTTTATCGTCGCGTTGCCAAAAAGTCACCCCCTGGCCCAATCTGCTTCTTCCCTTTATATGTCCGATTTAATGAATGAATCGTTTATCATGCCTCCAAGACTCTCAGGGCCAGGCTACTTCGATGCCATTATCAGCTTGTGTTATCAAGCGGGGTTTAGTCCTAAGACCGTGCAGGAAGCTCAAGAACTGCAAACTATGGTGTCTCTTGTTGCCTCCGAATTTGGGGTTTGCATTTTGCCTGCTTCTATTCAATACTTGAAAAATGAAAATGTGGCCTATCTCCCCATACAAGATGAATACACGAAAATTCATACCGCAATTGCATGTAAAAAAGACAATTTCTCTCCGGTTGTGTGTTCATTTCTTACCCTTATGAAGGAGGAGGTCATCCCTCACCTTCTCGAGTCTTAAGGATAAACAAATAAAAGGCCGCTCCTCCTTTTCGAAGAACGGCCTTTGTTATCAAATCTTATTTCCTACACGAACCCCTTCCGCAACGGCATCACTCATGGATCGCGGGGCAAGAGAATCCCCAATCGTATACACATCGATATCTGGCT
>JBEQAI010000329.1:0-4458 GCA_041640415.1 Ammoniphilus sp.
TTCTTAGGACCTATTGAAAAGAAGTTTCGTAGTAATAAGGACTTTTTATTAAGTCTTTAGGAATAGATTATTGGCGCGCAAGGGAAAGAAGGCCTGACTAGAGAGAGGTGTGAAGATCTCGATAGGCCTATTTTTATGGTTTCATGAAAAATTAATAATTGGTCTTCTAGAAGCTAACGTAGTATCATGATATCGTTAGCTTTTGAACGTGAAAGGATGAAAAGAATGTCAGATACAGAACAACTCTCCCTTTTTGGAGGGGAAGACGAACCGATAGAGGAGAAAAAAACGGAAGTTAAAGCGGCTCCCATTGTCGAGAGGAAATCTTTTGGTTGGCGTGCTGTAGACATTCTGCTGGAGAATGGTCTACAGAGTGCAAGAGAGATATCAGAACAGATCTTAAGAGATGCCGGACCATCTGAGGATCGATATGTGACAGGTAAGCCCAGGGTATTTGTGGAGGTATGCCGATATCTGGATGGCAGGGAAGATCTGATGGTGATGGACGCGAAAGAAGACAAGAGTGATCGCCTATACAAGATAAAGGGATAGAAGTGAATCACGTAGTTTGTTTATAGCTGGTTTGGGGAAAATAAATTCTATATTTACATTTTCAGGAGGCAATATCTATGGAAACAAGCTTACCTTATCGAATCCTTCTTTATTATAAATTTGTACCGATCGAGAATCCGGAGGAGTTTGCAGCTGAGCACTTAAAATTCTGCAATGAATTGGGGTTAAAAGGTCGGATTTTGGTGGCTAGTGAAGGGATTAATGGGACTGTATCCGGGACGGTCGAACAGACGCAGAAGTATATGGACCAGATGCATGCGGATCCGCGTTTTGCTGATTTGTGGTTTAAGATAGATGAAGCAGAGGAGCATGCTTTTCATAAGATGTTCGTTCGACATAAGGAGGAGCTCGTTACGTTTCGAGTGGAGGATGCTCCTAAGCCTTTTGAAAAAACAGGAAAGTACCTTAATCCCAAGGAATTCCATGAAGCCCTTCAAAATGAAGATGTGATTGTAATTGATGGGCGCAATGATTATGAATATGACATTGGTCATTTTCGCGGAGCGATACGCCCAGACGTGAAGTCGTTCCGGGAATTTCCGGAGTGGATCCGCGAAAATCTCAGTCAATATAAGGATAAACCGATTATTACCTATTGCACGGGTGGCGTTCGTTGCGAAAAGTTAACGGGATGGATGATGGAAGAAGGTTTTGAGAATGTGGCTCAATTGCATGGCGGCGTCGTTACATATGGAAAAGATACTGAAGTGCAGGGGCACTTGTGGGATGGTAAGCTATATGTATTTGATGAGCGAATTTCGGTTCCTGTGAACCGTACAGATGAAGACAGGGTGATTGGAAAATGTCATTACTGTGGCGAACCGGAGGATCGTTATATCAATTGTGTTTATCCCAAATGTAACCGTAAAACGATTGCCCATACCCATTGTGAGGAAGCGCATCGGGGATATTGCTCCGAGGAGTGCGAAAACCATCATGCGGCGCAGTTAGAGATGGAAGAGGTAGTGGGTTAATACTAAGAATCCTTTGTGGAAATAGGGTTGCAGAGCGGTTTTTCTAGAGTATAATAGGAATGAATTGCCAAATTATCTACGCTAGGAGCTGCTGAATGATGACGCTGCGAATGAACCCTTATCTTATTATGGATGGTAATGCGAAGGAAGCGATAGACTTTTACCAAAAGGCGTTGGGGGCTACCATTTTCGGAATTCAAACCTTTGGGGAAATGCCCGCGAATCCGGAGTTCCCGATTCCTGAAGCGGCCAAGGATCGTGTTTCTCATGCGATGCTGAAAGTTGGGGAAACGGACCTGATGCTTTCGGATACCTTCCCGGGTCAACCGCTGCAGGTCGGTAATCATGTCACGATCTGCATTACAACGGGAGGAGCGGATCATTCAAAGGAAATCTATGAGACTCTGCAGGATGGCGGTAGCGTTCGCATGCCGCTTCAAGAGACGTTTTGGAGTCCAGCCTATGGGATTGTAACGGATAAGTTTGGTGTGACGTTTCATATTACTACTGAAACTAAATAAACTAAAGAAAAAAGCCTGACAGGAAGCTGTCAGGCTATCTTCTTATGTATTAAGCCTTCAAAGCGGCCTTAGCAGCTTCAACGGCTGCTTCATAGTTAGGATGGTTCGTTGCTTCAGAAACATATTCCGCGTAAGTCACTTTGTCATTTTTATCAATAACGAAAACGGCACGCGCAAGCAAGCGCAATTCTTTAATGGCTACTCCAAAAGCCTCTCCGAAAGAAAGGTCCCGATGGTCAGACAAGGTTTGTACCTTATCAATGCCAGCAGCCCCGCACCAGCGTTTCTGAGCAAATGGCAAATCGACACTAATGGTAAGAATCGTAGTATTTTCCAAGTTTGCTGCTTCTTCATTGAATCGACGAGTTTGTTGATCGCAAACGCCGGTGTCGATGGAAGGTACCACACTGATGATGCGAACGGTTCCTTTGGTGTTGTCAAGAGTGACGGGAGAAAGGTCGTTAGCTAAGACAGTGAAGTTTGGAGCCTGGTCTCCTACTTTTACTTCGTTTCCTAGAAGGGTAATAGGGTTTCCTTTAAACGTGACTTGTGCCATGTGGATAAGACCTCCAGATTAGGAATTATTATAGATGCTATAAAGTTACTTTATCACATTATTTATAGGGTTTAAAGGGTGATAGCACATTTCTGTTTTGATTTTTAAAGAGGATTCAGCGAAAATGGATGGTAAGGAATTTTCGGAAAGGTGCTCGATGGTATGAAATCGATAGAATTAGAAAAGGTTCAAGTCGCCTTAGATGGGTATGTCGGTATGGCTTGCTATATTCATTTAGAGACGACACAGGGGGCCTACGTCAATCGTCCAACGGGTGCATTCATCCGCAATGCACAAGTACAGATCGAACGCGCTCAAATTCGCGGGTCTGATCCCTATCGGGTCGGCTTAAAAATTTCATTGGGTTGGATTTATGCTGAGGGGTTAAATGTTTATGATCTAGATGAGCACGGACGGTTATTGCTAGAAGGCCATGATGAAGAGGGAAAGCTGCAGGTCGCCCTCCATCTAAGCCATCAGCCACTGTAGAAAAGGGAGGGCTCTATGAAGAAGGAACACGTTTTACTCGTATTCCCTCATCCTGATGATGAGGCTTTTTTCTGCTCCGGTACAGTGATGGATTTTGTGAGTAGAGGGGTCCCCGTTACTTATGTCTGCTTGACTATGGGAGAGTTGGGAAGAGGTTTGGGGGGAGCGAATCGGCAAACTCTGCCCGAGCTCCGGTTGAAAGAGTTCAAGAATTCCTGTAATATTCTTGGGATTACTGATATTCGGCTTTGGGGGTATTTGGATAAGACGATTGAATTTGAAGACCCTGAACCCATTCTTCAGCGTCTCCAAAGTCTCATGGAAGAGGTGCAGCCGACCCTTGTGATTACGTTTTATCCGGGTCACAGCCGTCACCCGGACCATGATGCTACGGGGGAATTAGTGGTGGAAGCGATGAGGCGTCTACCGGAGGAGATTCGGCCTACGGTATATGGTTCTGCGATTTTTAAGAAGTTTATTGAACATGTAGGAGCCGCAGATGTCGCCAACGATGTTACGCCGTATCTTGATCGGAAAACGGCCTCTATTAAGGCTTATCCCTCTCAGTTTATGAAGTACATTAAGAGTATAGATGCAGGGCATATGGAAGGTGTGCCAGACTATCGGATCGAAAGATTTTGGATTTTGGACTAGATGGGAGACTTAGGATGATAAACAACATGAACACAACACATTGCGACGTACTTATTCTGGGAGCGGGCTCCATGGGGATGGCGACAGGGAATTATTTAGCGAGAAAAGGGATTCGAACGATCCTATTAGACGCCTATGATCCTCCCCATATTCTAGGGAGTCATCATGGAGATACCCGTTTATTCCGTTACGCTTACTCTGATCATGAGCCTTATGTACCGCTCGCCCTGAGGGCTTTGGAACTGTGGAGGGAGCTTGAAGAGGAGAGTGGAGTGTCCCTCTTCGAACAAACGGGTGTGCTAAGTGTAGGGATTGATGGGCCCGATTCACTGGAAGACAAACTGGAAGCGGCCCGTATTTACTCCCTTGCGGTAGAACGCTTTTCAAGAGAGGAGCTAATTCGCCGGTGGCCCGGATTGGTGTTGCCCGATACAGCAGAAGGCTTGCTAGAAACGGAGGCGGGTATCTTATCTCCGGAGAAAGTCATCCGGGCTTACCGACAGCTAGTATTGGAAGCTGGGGCTATTCTGTATACCAAGACAGTGGCTGAAAAAATAATCTATCATCAGGATGGTGTGACGGTTCAAACTAAGGATCGGAAATTTACGGCAGATAAATTAGTCGTTTGCTCTGGAGCAGGCAATGCATCTTTATTGGCAGAGTGGCATCTCCCGTTGAAGGTAGTACGGAA
>JBEQAI010000330.1:0-4440 GCA_041640415.1 Ammoniphilus sp.
GACCCCATAGAAATAATGATCTGCTTATAGGGGCTATTGGTACAATCCCCTGCAGCAAACACGCCAGGGACGTTCGTTGCTCCATGGTTGTTTACCACGATCTCGCCCATGCGAGTGCGTTCAACAGTCTCGCCTAACCAATCTGTGTTAGGTATAAGACCAATTTGAACGAACACACCCTGCAATTCAATATGCTTAACTTCTTCCGTGTCACGCTCCATGTAAGAGATTCCGTTCACTTTGTCCGTACCGGTGATCTCCTTGGTTTGCACGTTCTTTAAAACTGTCACATTCGGCAGACTGTAAAGACGCTTTTGTAATACAGCATCAGCTTTCAGCTCTGGCATAAATTCAAGTACCGTAACATGCTTCACAATCCCTGCAAGGTCGATTGCCGCCTCGATCCCCGAGTTGCCACCACCAATAACCGCTACATGTTTACCTGCAAATAAAGGACCATCACAATGAGGACAATAAGCTACCCCTTTGTTCTTGAACTCTGCTTCACCTGGCACACCTACGTTACGCCAACGAGCACCTGTAGAAAGGATAACGGACTTACTCTTCAGAACCGCACCGTTTTCGAGTTCGACTTCAATGAACTCCTTCTTTTCTAAACCCTTGGCACGCTGTAAATTCATTACATCAATGCCGTACTCTTTCACATGTTCTTCAAGACTGGCTACCAGCTTAGGACCTTCTGTATATTTCATACTGATGAAGTTTTCAATACCCATGGTATCCATGACCTGGCCGCCAAAGCGCTCTGCAACAATTCCTGTACGAATGCCTTTGCGAGCGGCATAGATGGCTGCACTTGCACCGGCTGGTCCGCCCCCAACGACAAGAACATCAAATGGTTCTTTATCCGAAAGCTCGGACGCATCTGGACCATTCCCCATTTTCGCGAGAATTTCTTCAATGGTCATTCGACCGCCGCCAAAGAATTCTCCATTCAAGAAAACGGAGGGTACAGCCATGATGTTCTTGCTGTCTACTTCCGCTTTAAACGCTGCTCCATCAATCATGGTATGTGTAATCCCAGGATTGAGGATGCTCATCAAGTTCAGTGCCTGTACCACATCAGGACAATTGTGGCAGCTCAGACTGATGTAAGATTCAAAACGGTATTCCCCACGGATGCTTTTAATTTGGTCAATGACCTTCTGATCCACCTTAGGAGCTCTTCCGCTGACCTGTAGCAACGCCAATACCAAAGAAGTAAACTCGTGGCCTAATGGAATACCAGCAAATGTGACTCCAGTCTCTTCGCCTACTCGGTTCACACTGAAGCTTGGCGTTCTCGACAACTGGACATTCTCAACTGTAATTCTCGATGACATGGTAGCAATCTCATCGACTAAAGCTAGCATATCCCGAGATACTTCATCGGACCCTGCACTCACTTTAAGCAGCACATCGCCCTCCATTAGTTGCAGGTATTGATTCAATTGGGCCTTAATATCCGCATCTAGTAGCATGGGTCGTGCTCCCTTAGATCTTTCCTACAAGGTCAAGGCTTGGCTTCAGGGTTGCAGCACCTTCCTGCCATTTAGCTGGGCAAACTTCACCTGGATTGTTACGGACATATTGGGCTGCCTTAACCTTGCTGACAAGAATGCTTGCATCACGACCGATGCCGCCTGCGTTAATTTCAACTGCTTGAATCACACCGTCTGGATCGATGATAAATGTACCGCGATCAGCTAGACCTGCATCTTCAATAAGCACATCGAAGTTACGAGAGATCGTATGGGAAGGATCTCCAATCATCGTATATGTAATTTTTCCAATCGTTTCTGAACTGTCATGCCATGCTTTATGAGTAAAGTGAGTATCTGTAGAAACGGAATACACTTCTACTCCAAGTCCCTTTAGGGTATCGTACTCGTTTTGAAGATCCTCAAGCTCTGTTGGGCACACAAAAGTAAAGTCTGCCGGATAGAAACAAACTACACTCCACTGTCCTTTAAGGTCTGCGTCGGTTACTTCGATGAACTCACCATTACGGTATGCTTGTGCTTTGAACGGTTTTACTTCAGTTCCAATTAGAGACATGATTAAATTCCTCCTTAGGGTATGAGTGTAATATTATAGCTAAAGGTTTTCATTAGCTATATATAATATTTACAAATAAATATTAATTGTTTATTTATGATTTGTCAATACATATAACATATGTTTATTTGTTATTGTTTCATAGTATATCTATGATTATATTTTCTTATACCTATTATAATAAAAAGTTTTTCCATTTGCATTACCTCTTCTATCGTAATAAACAAAAAGATCACTTCGCGAGAAAGTGATCTTGGATATTTTTATTTCCCAGAAAATTCAACCAATGCTGCTAAAAGAGCTTTGATATAACCAATCGAATAGACATACCCAATATTGTTATAGTTCCACTGTATGCAAGTATTCGGCCAGCTCGGATTATGCTCGATCTGCACGCCTTCTAGAATTGGTACATGATCTGGGTTCAAGCAGCCATCGTAGCCTACTTTATGCAGCTCGAATAATATCTTGAACATATTCAGATCCCCATCGTCCAATAAGGCTTCTTCAAATGCTTTCGTCGTCGGAAGACTTCCACGAACATTTCGGAAATGCACAAGGAAGATCCTTCCCTTTCTTCCGTATTGGTTGATTTCATCCAAAACGAGCGAGCTTCCGCCTTCTTCAGCTCTCGTACCGACACAATAGATGTAACCAACATTTTTGCTTGGAAAGGCATCCATGATTCGTCGATACCCTAACCCCCCAAATAAGGTTCCCGGATGCGGAGCGTCTGAAGGGTGCATGCCCAATTGCACGTTATAGTCTTCAGCTACTGGAACTAATTGAGCATAAGCGTCACAAAAACGATTCCAATAGGCTTTATAGAGTTCTAGTGTTGGATGGTATTCTTCTTGATTAAAGCCAACAGCTTCCCCTCTTGCAATGGCTCCCCCTCTTTGAATCGAACGGTACTGTGTCGTAAGTTGAGGAAACGTATCGCCTTCAAAGCGCTGTCTTGCAATAGGGATACCCGCCTCTCCAAACACCTTCATGGCACGAATGGAGTTTTCCAACTCCCCCTCCGCTCCGGGTTCATTGTGCATGAACTTAAGTGATAAGTCTGGTAGAGTTACGCGGTTGATATCCATACCATAAGAACGAATGCGACGCTTCAGCTTGAGTAACTCATCTAAATCGGGATATCCCTGTTCCTTAACCCCTTTAAAAGCTGATCCTTTCCCAAAATCGATACAATCGACCCCTAATTGGCTGAGCTGTCTTAAATCCGCATCGGATAGATCCACATTATAGGAGGTCATCGAAATTTTCATCATTATACTCATCCTCTTTCTGTCTTGTTTGTTAAGTAAAAGTATAGTATGGTTTTTGTAATAAATAAAATATTGGATTTTTATAGCTAGATATAAAATACTTTTATATCAGAAAGAGGAAGGTGAAACGGATGGATTTTAAGGATTTAGCTATCCTGAATGTACTCTATGAAGAAAAGAATATTAAGAAGGCAGCTGATCGCCTGTTTCTTTCCCAGCCTGCCATCAGCTATCGAATTCAGCAATTGGAAAAAGAATTGGGAACGATCATTTTGATTAGGGGAAATAAGGGAGTTCAATTCACAGATCAAGGGGAGTATTTAGTCGAACACTCCAAGAAGCTTTTGATGGAGACGGAAAAAATGATCGAAGGCCTTCAGAGCATGAACGAAGAGATCCAGGGGACGTTAAAACTTGGCGTTTCCAACAATTTCTCGTTGTATAAACTTCCCGCCATGCTCAGCAGTTTCATGACCTCTTTTCCTAAAGTTAAAATACAGCTAAAAACAGGCTTAGGCCATGAAGTCATGCGACTGCTTCATGAAGGTGACATTCATATTGGCATTGAAAGCGCGGGATATCGTTGGACAGAACAAAAGATTCTCATAGATAAGGACAACCTATGTCTTATCTCTAGAGATCCAGTTACGATTGATGATTTACCGAACCTCCCTTTTATCTATGTTCCCATTTCCGCAATCAAAGATGTCATGAACCGCTGGTGGATCAAAAGGTTTAGTGCCCCTCCTCACATTATTATGGAGACAGACTACGTAGAAACTTGTAAACGAATGGTACTGAGCGGGTTGGGGGTCGCTTTCGTTCCGGCATTTTGTTTAAATCCACAAGATCCTTTGCATGTCATCGACTTAAACACCTTATCAGGTGACCAACTCCACATGCAAAGCTGGATGAATTACCGGGAGAGTTCGATGAATCTATCGATCGTAAGGGCGTTTGTGGAATTTGTAATGAGGGCATGAAAAAGTGAGTGATCTGCGTGGTCCACTTCGAGGCCCATTTTAAGTTTTAATAGGCACTTGGAATCTGGAAACGCTGGTTATGGATCATCTCTCCTCGCCGCTTGGCCGTGTTGAGTGCATCATAC
>JBEQAI010000331.1:0-4418 GCA_041640415.1 Ammoniphilus sp.
TAAATTCTGACAATCCTCTAGGCTCTTACGAAATAAGATTCATTGCCTGCTGTGGACTCTTCCTGTCCATTCACCGGCCACCAACGGAAGCCATCCTGTGCAAGCATCTGTGATGAAGCTTCTGGGCCCCAGCTTCCTGCCGAATAGCGGTGAAGATCTGTTTTTCCTTGGGAGAAGGCTGCAGAAATAGGATCCACGAATTTCCATGCCAAGGAAACCTCGTCCCAACGAGTAAAAAAGGTCGAATCTCCTTCAAGACAATTATGGAGCAATCTTTCGTAAGCTTCCGGCGAGTTGAATCCAGTTTCGCAGTTTTGGCAGAAATCCAGAGGGATTGAGGAAAGGATGCCATCGGTCCCCGGCTTTTTCGCGTTCAGCTTAAAGTAGATCCCCTCTTGCGGATGAATTCGGATACTAAGTAGGTTGGGCTCTAGATTCCCCTGTTTATTGAAATATAAATTCTTCGGAAGTGTCTTGAACTGAATGATAATTTCCGTTGCCTTAGTTGGCATTCTTTTCCCAGTACGGATATAGAAAGGAACGCCAGCCCAGCGGAAGTTGTCGATGTAGAGCTTAGCAGCCACAAAGGTTTCGGTTGTCGATTGAGGATTGACGCCGTTTTCCTCGAGATAGCCAGCCAAATCCTTACCTGCTAAGTGGCCGCGGTCATATTGGCCACGAATCACATAATCCTTGACTTCATCTAGTTCAAATCTACGCAAGGATCGCAGCACTTTCACTTTCTCGTCTCTGATCGCTTCCGTCACGAGGCGGCTAGGAGGTTCCATCGCGATCATGGTAACCATCTGGAGCATATGGTTTTGGACCATATCTCTTAGGGCCCCAGATTTTTCGTAGTAACCGCCGCGTTCTTCGACCCCTACGGTTTCACTGGAGGTGATTTGCACATTCGCGATGTGGTTATTGTTCCACAAGGGTTCAAAAAAGGAGTTAGCAAAGCGGATCACTTCAATATTCTGAACCATTTCTTTCCCAAGGTAGTGATCAATCCGATAAATTTCCTCCTCACGGAATACGGATCGAATTTTATCATTGAGTTCGTTAGCGGATTTGTAGTCATGACCGAAGGGCTTTTCAATCACCAGGCGCTTCCAACCGTTCGTTTCTAGAAGTTCACTGGCTTTTAGATTGTTTGAAACATCACCGAATAGCTCTGGTGAAATGGCAAGATAGAATACTCGATTTCCAGGCAGTAGGTTACGCTGTTCTGTTTCTGTTAATGATTCTTTTAATTTTATGTAGCTTTCTGCATTTTGAAGGTCTACGCTCACGTAGCTAAGCTTCTCTGCAAAGGCTTCCCATAGGCTTTGCTTATCGGCACGGAAGCGGCCGAATTCTTTTAGGGAATGAAAAACATGGTCTCTAAAGGTTTCATTTGACCATTCTTTACGCGCTACCCCAATAACAGAGAAAGTTTCTGGCAGCAGTCCTCGTTGGTAGAGGTTAAAGATCGCAGGGTAAAGCTTCCTCTTAGCAAGATCCCCTGTGGCTCCGAACAATACGATAGTAGATGGTTCAATAGGTGATGAGTGCATATATTCCTCCGTCATGGCAATGAATGTTACCTGTTAGTCTCTCTCATACAGGGGGGTTTTACTCTTTTTGGGTCAACAGCCTAAGGGCGTCTCCTGCAATAAACATAGAACCTGTAATGAATATGCCATCTGATGACGTCGCTTTTTTCTTGGCGTATTCATAGGCTTGCTCTAGTGACTCCATGGTTAACGTTTCTTTGTTTGCTTGTCTGGTATAATGGGCTAACTCCGCTGGATCTTTTAATCGCATGGTATTGGAATGAGGGACAAATAAGAATGTCGATGGAAGCCCATCAAACCATTTTAGCAGGTTGTCCAATGGCTTATCCTGGGAAAACCCTAAGATAAAGTAATGTTTACTGCATTCGAATTGTCGTACGGTCTCGCAAAACCGCCGGATTTCTTCTTCGTTATGAGCACCATCAATAACGGTAAGGGGAGATCGATCCAGGATTTGGAAGCGTCCAGGAAGGATTGTCTTAACTAATGCCTTGGCGATCATATCGGGTTCAATGGGGAATCCCAGCTCTCTGAGAATGAGAGAACTCTTGATTGCTAGGGCGGAGTTCTCCCATTGGAAGTTTCCGGCTACACCTAGGCGGTAAAGGATGGTTGTTTCTTCCTCAACATAAGATCCATTCCCAAGATTAAATTGTACGAAAAAGTCCCTGTGAAGACAATAGAGGGGAGCATTCTTTTTATCTGCCTCCGTCTTTAATATCTGCAATGCCTCCGGTACGGAAGCTCCTGTAACGGCCGGTATGCCTTCTTTTATTACACCTGATTTGTCGTAAGCAATTAATTCGAAGGTGGAACCTAATACGGCCTCATGGTCTTTGAACACATTCGTGATAATAGAGAGGACAGGCGTAAAGTAGGAAACAGGATCGTTATATCCGCCAATTCCTGTTTCTAAAAGAACGAAATCCACTTGTTCAGATAAAAAAAGATGTAGCCCTGCAATGAGAAAAACTTGATTGTAGTTGAGAGCGCCAAGCGGATGAGCAACAGATGGTTCTACCGCTTCAAGAAAATGGGGAAGAAGCCGATCGATTTGGGCAAGAATCTGGTCTTCAGGAAGGGGTGTCCGATTGATTTGGATTCGTTCGTTAAAAGAGACAAAATGTGGACTTTGAACCAATCCTACACGATAGCCATGTTCTTCAAGAATAGAAGATAGAAACAAGGTGGTAGACCCTTTACCGCAAGTTCCTGTGACTAGAATAATAGGAATAGAGTAGGGAAGAAGTCGAGTATTTTGGGCTAATGTATGGATGAGTTTCTGTTTCTCCTCAGGAGTCGCAAAGAGCCGTTTTCCTCCTAATTCTTTCAGCAGTTCTTCGGCAGTCATGGATTTCCCCCAGCTTTTTAGGTTTATTAAGCAAGTTTATTATAGCCTAAAAAGAAAAGCTTACCAATGTAGCTTTTACTCTCTATTTCCGGTATGATGAAATAATGATGAAAAGAGAAAAAAAAGAGGTGTACAAGCATGTCCATGGTAAAGGTTGAACTCAAAGACGGCAGTGTCCGTGAGATTGAGGCCGGCATCAATTTACGAGACCTAGCTGGCCAGATTTCATCCAAATTGAAAAAAGAATCCGTAGTGGGAAGCATCAACGGCACATTAGTTGATCTAACGACTCCCATTGAAGAGGATTGCAAAATAGAGCTGTTTTCCACTGAAGATGCAGAAGGACTTGAAGTGCTTCGTCACTCGACAGCGCACTTAATGGCACAGGCTATTCAACGCCTATGGCCAGAGGTTAAGCTAGCAATAGGCCCTGTTATTGAGGATGGATTCTATTACGATATGACAGGCCGGACTTTCTCTTCCGAGGAATTCGAGCAAATCGAAAAAGAAATGCAGGCCATTATTAAGGAAAATCTTAAGATCGAGCGTAAAGAGATTTCCCGTAACGACGCCTTGCAGTATTTCCAAGAGCGAGAGGATAAGTATAAAGTCGAGATCATTAAAGATCTACCAGAGGATACGGTCCTCACGCTTTATACTCAAGGGGATTTTACAGACTTGTGTAGAGGACCTCATGTTCCGTCCACAGGATATCTGAAAACCTTTAAGCTCATGTCCCTGTCTGCAGCTTATTGGCGAGGAGATGCCAAAAACGATTCCTTAACCCGTATTTACGGTACGGCCTGGCCGAAGAAAGAGCAATTGGCTGAGTATCTGGATCGTTTAGAGCAAGCGCGTCGGCGTGATCACCGCCGAATTGGAAAGGAAATGAAGATCTTTACGGCTACTCCGGAAGTAGGCCCAGGATTACCTCTTTGGCTGCCCAATGGGGCGAAAATTCGCCGTACACTGGAGCGATACATTGTAGATTTAGAAGAAAGCCTTGGCTACGACCATGTCTACACCCCTGTTCTTGCAAACGTGGAGCTCTATAAAACGTCTGGACACTGGGAGCACTACCAGGAGGATATGTTCCCTCCGATGGAGATGGAGAATGAAATGTTTGTGCTCCGTCCGATGAACTGCCCACATCATATGATGGTTTACAAGTCAGAAAAGAGAAGCTACCGCGATCTTCCCATCCGAATTGCAGAGCTTGGGACCATGCACCGCTATGAAGCATCTGGAGCCGTTTCAGGACTCCAGCGTGTCAGAGCAATGACCTTAAATGATGCGCATATTTTCTGCCGTCCGGATCAAATTCAAGAAGAGTTTAGCCGTACGGTGCAGCTTATCCAACAAGCTTATAAGGATCTGAACATTTCCGACTACTGGTTCCGCTTGTCCTATCGTGATCCGGAAGATAAAGAAAAATATGTTCAGAACGACGAACTATGGGAAATGGCGCAATCCATGCTGAAGCAAGCGATGGACAACCTTGGATTGCCGTA
>JBEQAI010000332.1:0-4402 GCA_041640415.1 Ammoniphilus sp.
AGGAAGCAGAACAGTTAGCAGCGAGCTTAGATCTTATGTTGTTGCAGTTCCGTCGGGGAATTCGCAATGTAGGGATCCCGACTCGAGAAAGCGCGCTTCAATATGCCTATAACGCAGTTGAACGCGAAGTCGTCCGAGAAAATCGCAAACGGATGATTGTAGGAACACAAGAGCAGGTTAAAGCACGCATCTTAGCCTTAAGCGAACAATATGAAACCGAGGAATTTATGATTATCACGAGGACCCCTGACTTTGAGGCGACGCTGAAGTCGTATCGATTACTGGCTGAAGCCTTTGCCACGAATCCATGATTTCCTTTACCCTAAGGCGATCTGTGATGCTTGCTGCATAGTAAGTAAGATCATGAATTTTCATTTTTCGGATGTCGGACAGAGGAACGTGGTGAAGGTCACAAAGGACCATAATGTCATTAAACGACAGGGCAACAAGAATGATCCAAGGCTCACCGTTCATCCCCCATGTCCCCTTCGTTCCCATGACGAGGGGAAGGGGCTTGTCCTTGCTCTTGGCATAACGATAGATCCATTCTTGTTCGGTTAGGGGCTTGTTTTCTATCATGGACGGGACCTCCGTAATCAAGGGTTGGTCTCAGTTTTTGCCGGAATGAAAATTCAAATACAAAGGAGAATGAGCTCATGAACATCAACATCCTCACGGTCGGGACGAGAGGAGATGTGCAGCCCTTTGTCGCTTTAGGAAGGGAGCTTAGGAGACGGGGCCATGAGGTGACGATTTGTACGGGGGAGAATTTTAAAGCGTTAGTGGAAGGGTATGGGGTTTCTTATTCGCCGGTTCGAGTGGACTATCTTAGGCTGACGCAATCCGAGGAAGGCCAAAAAATGATGAGCGGAAATCCGCTTGTCGTATTGAAAAATATGAAAACACTGGTCTACCCCTTGATGCAGCAGATGCTGGAGGATTCATGGGAAGCTTCCCAAGACGCGGAGGTGCTAATCTACCATCCTAAAGCCTTTGGTGGTTATGACATAGCCGAAAAGCTGCAAATCCCCGTGTTTGCGGCGCATCCCATTCCTGTGATTGCGCCCACCGGCTTATTTACCAATCCCGCTTTGCCCGTTTCAGCGTCGATTAGCTGGATCAATCAGTTGAGTTTTAAGATGAACCGGTTGTTTATGGCCGCTTTTTTCAGGATGATTAACCGATGGAGACTGGATACATTAGGGTTAACGACCAAGCGAACGCTACTCTCGGATGATCTTAGAATTAAAGGGAAACGGATTCCTGTTTTGTATGGGTGTAGTCCTCGGGTGATTCCCTATGATCCAAGCTGGGAGGACCAGGTGTCGATGTCAGGATTCTGGTTTTTGGAAGAGGAGGAAGGGTGGAAGCCGTCTGCAGATCTGTTGCAATTCCTAGAAGAAGGTCCACCGCCTCTTGCGATCAGCTTTAGCAGCATGCCGCTAAAAGATCCGAACCGAGTCCAGGAAATGTTGGTCGAAGCATTGGAGAAAACGAACCAGCGTGGGATCTTGATTACCGGCTGGAGTGGGATGAGGAGCAGCCCTCTTTCGTCGCATATCCTTACCGTCGATGCGCTACCACATACGTGGTTGTTTCCGAAAACCTGCGGGGTGATTCACCATGGAGGGGCTGGGACCACAGCAGCGGTACTCAAGGCGGGCAAGCCGATGATCATTTGTCCCTTTTCCGCGGACCAGCCGTTTTGGGCGAAGAGAATGAAGGAGTTAGGGGTGGCCACATCCCCTCTCAGGGAAAAGAAGATGTCGGTGGAGACCTTTGTCATACGTATTCAGGAATTGACCTCTAGTCCTGTGTTACGCACGAATGCAGCAAGGTTGGCACACGATCTGAACCGGGAATCCGGGCTTGAAACTACGGCTCGGTTTATTGAGGAAAAAATAAAACAGTGGAGGGAAAGAGGATGAGCTCGAATGAGGCTTTATTAGCTACGTGGATTAAGCAATCACAGCGAACCGTAGTTCTAACGGGAGCCGGTATGTCTACAGAAAGCGGTCTCCCTGATTTTCGCTCGAAGAGCGGCTGGTGGAAAAACATCGACCCTACTACGGTTGCTTCTGTTGAAGCCTTAGAGAGTAACTACGAGCTATTTCACGAGTTTTACAAAACGAGATTGAAAAATCTTCAGGATTGTCAGCCCCATGAGGGTCACGTTATCCTTGCGGGATGGGAAGCGAAAGGATGGGTTCATGCGGTTGCGACCCAAAACGTAGACGGTTTTCACCAAAGGGCGGGGAGTCAACGCGTTTATGAACTGCATGGCTCGATTCGATCCGCTCGCTGTCATCGGTGTTCGACAAAGGCTAAGATTGAGTCTTTCATTTCAAGGGAAGCTTGCGAACGTTGCGGGGGAAAATTGCGGCCTAATGTTGTCTTGTTTGGAGAAGCTCTACCAGAGGAAGCTTGGGACCAGTCTTTATCTGCCATAAGAACTGCTGATCTTGTTCTTGTCATTGGAACGAGCCTGCAGGTTTATCCGGTGAACCAGCTGCCTAGGATGACGAAGGGCAAGATCGCTATCATCAATATGGAGCCAACGGATCAGGATGAACAATTTGATTTAGCGATCTATAATAAAGCAGGCCAAGCATTGAAGTTAGTGAATCAGTTTTTGGCTGCTGACTAGAAATAAGCAGGGATCTGTTGAATGGGCAACCTGGAAATTTTCTCGAAAACAGCAGGCTCTGCACGCAGCATACATACAGATTTGGTATACCGCTGCTGATGAGCGGGGAGTTCTTTAAACTGAAAAGGGTAGTAAAAGCTTGGATTAATATCGCTATAAAGAAGAAAGGCCGAGTCTTGCTTTTCGAAAGTGGAGAAGCAGGTTTCCAGCATCCACTTTCCGTGGCCCAACCCTCTCTTTTCGGGGATGATGACGAAGGATCCAAGGCCAAAGACAGGGAGGGTCTGATCGGCTAAAGTAATTTCAAACGAAATTAGTATGAGTGACCCAATCAGATTGTTGGATGAGTCAACAAGCACGTAACGGGTTCCTTTATCTTCTTCTTTTTGATTTTCTTTTACATATTGCTCATACGTTCTTCCTTTGGACCATTCCTTATAGCCCATTTGGTATACGGGAGTGGTTTCATTCGGTGCAATCTTTCGAAATAACATGAGGATGGCTTCTCCTTTTGGTTTAACGTATAAAAACCCTAAGGGTTCAGATGAACCTTTAGGGAGAAAAATGACAATTTTATGAAAGTTAATTGTAGGGTATAGACAAGGGTCGACGATTCGTATAAGCTATAGACTATCTCTTTGTATACTATTAAACTATATTTTAATTCTCCGTTTACCCCTTTATAACGGTGCACCCTACTGGTTGGTTCAGTGGGATTTTTTTTTTGTCTATAGCTTACGATTTCTATCTTATCAGAGGCACTCTAAAAAAAGAAGACTCTATTTGGAATAGGTAGATAATGGCATATAAGTTACGCCAAGGTTCTTCATAAAATCTACATATTTTTTGTCTATACTTCATCATGTAACGAGCATATGAAGGAGTGAACATAGATGAAAAAGTTTATGAAGAGAACGGGTGCTATAGCGATAGCATCCATGATTTTGATCACAGGCTGTACGACAAAAGATCCGGGTACATCAAGTTCTGTGCCAACGGAAAATCCATCTGCATCTAGCCAGCCACAGGCTCCCAATCCGTTGCCCTGGATGGCGACTAAAAATACCACGCGAGTGAATACAAGTGATCCTGCTGAGGCAGCGGTGCTGGTATCTCAGATGCTGTGGACCGCCACGAATGAGCAGAATCGTCCCGGGGCCGTGATTCTGGTGAATCCAGCAGAGTGGCAAATTGCTGCCGTAAGTGCGGATCTCATTCACTTCCCGAATAATGGACCTTTATTATTTACAGCGAAGGATTCGATCCCTGAACTTACGTTAAATGAAATGAAAAGACTACAGCCAACAGGTGCTGTTGAAAATCAAGGGATTCAGGTGATCTTGGTGGGGGATTTGGATAAATCTGTAATTGAACAAGCTCAATCGCTAGGGTTTAAGACAGATCATATTCAAGCCGCAAATGCGGCAGATTATGGGAAGGTAATTGATGCGTATTATGCGAAAGCAGCAGGAGAAGTTCCGCAATCGGTTGTCATTGGCTCGATGGATCATCCAGAGTTTACGCTGCCAGCGGTAAACTGGATTTCACATATGGAGGAACCACTACTCTACGTAAGAAAAGATGAAGTGCCGCAAGCAACGGTCGAGGCATTAGCTACTCGAAATGGCCAAGCGCATATGTACGTGCTCGGACCGGAGAATGTGGTGTCTCGGGCTGTTGAGGAGGAATTAAAACAATATGGTAAGGTGACAAGGATTGCGGGTGAGGATGCTTTTGACAACGCCATTGCTTTTG
>JBEQAI010000333.1:0-4350 GCA_041640415.1 Ammoniphilus sp.
AGAGACCGCCATGGAGGTATGTAAGCAACAGACGGTACATCTGCTCATTACGGATATCTCCATGCCGGAGATGACGGGGTTAGAAATGCTTAAAGCATTAAAACAGAGCACGACCTCATTTCCGGTCGTCATCATTATCTCTGCTTATTCGGAATTTAATTACGCGAAGGAAGCGATAGAGATCGGCGTCGTCAATTATCTTCTCAAGCCCATAAGGAAGGACAAGCTTATAGAAGAGGTCGAGAAAGCCATAGAAATTGAGAAAAAGCGCCACCGGTTTAACTTAATTGAAAAAGTGGTTGATGAAAGACTCGTTCAATTCAAAGCAGATGAGGCAAATGAGAGTCCATTAAAAAAAGCGGTTGATTATATTGAAAAGCATATCCATCAGCCCTTGACCCTCAAGGAAGTCGCCAATCATGTCCATTTAAACCCTAGTTATTTTAGCGTGTGGTTCAAAGAGCAAACCCAAATGACCTTCAGTGAATATGTCACGAGAAGCAGGATACAAAAAGCCAAAGGCTTGCTGCTGAATTCCCATCTGTCGGTTAACGAAATCGCGGAGCTCGTGGGCTATAGCACTTCTAAATACTTTATTAAGATCTTTAAAGAGTATGAAGGCGTAACTCCCCATAAGTATAAAAAGGACTAGTTCTCCGTAACTAAAAATAATAGGATTTTACCTAATCATCGTAGCCTTACTTCTGGAGGATACGATGATAGAATCTAAATTAGATAAAACATCACAAGAATACAGGAGGTAATGACCTTGTTGAAAAAGAAAGCACTTCCATTAGTTGCAGCAATGACCTTGCTTTTGTCTGGTGTGTTAAGCGGTTGCGGTGGGGGTCAAACGAACGGTGGAACAGGTACGGCTCCGAGTGCAGATGCCGGTGAAAAGGCAACCGTAAAGTTCATGCATTTGTGGCCGGCTGGAAGCTCGAAGCAGCATAATATGATTGTAAGCAATATTGTAGAAGAGTACCAGACTGCAAATCCGAACGTCAAGATTGATCTAGAGGTTTTATCCAATGATCAATATAAAGAAAAAATCAAAGTATTGGCATCTTCTAATCAATTGCCTGATATCGGATTGACTTGGGCTGCCGGATACCTACAGCCTTACGTAGAAGGCAACAAGTTCGCTCCTCTTGATGATGTGCTAGACGGAGGACTGCGCGACTCTTTTGTTTCAGGTACAACCGAAGCTTATGCAGTAGATGGAAAAACCTACGGCCTTCCGCTCGAGCTTAATATCGCACCAATCTATTATAATAAAGAAATTTTCAAAAAGTACAATCTAGAGGTTCCAAAGACCTTCGATGAATTTAAGACGGTTGTGAAAACGCTTGCTGATAATGGGATTGCTCCGATTACGGTGGGGAATAAAGAACCTTGGACAGGCTCCATGTGGTATATGTATTTGGCGGACCGCATCGGCGGACCGGAAGCTCTAACCAACGCGATTAATCGTACAAGCAGCTTTGAAGATCCAGCCTTAATTCAAGCCGCAGCAGAAATTCAGAACCTGGTCGATCTCAATGCTTTTGTAAAGGGATACAACGGACTTTCCAATGAGGAAGCAAAAGGACCATTCATGAATGGCCAAGCAGGCATGTACATGATGGGAACATGGGAGCTGCCAAACTATACGACAAATGAAGATGTACCCAAAGAATTCAAAGACTCCATTGGATTCTTTAAGTTCCCTACGGTAGAAGGTGGAAAAGGGGATATCAACAGCTTCGTTGGAGGTCCTGGCGTAGGGCTGTTTGTTTCAGAGGGCTCTAAAGTAAAAGAGCAAGCTAAAGATTTTGCCGCTTTCTTTGTCCAAAAGTGGGGAGAAAGATCGGTAACGGATGCCGGGGTCATCCCAGCAACCAAAGTCGATACCTCTAAATTAGATTTGCCGCAAATGTATATTGATGTTCTAGACGAGTTAAGCAATGCTTCCAATATCACGCTTTATGCGGATGTTCAAATGAGTGCAGCGGTGGCCCAAGTCCACTTGAACATGATCCAATCCTTATACGGCAAGCAAATCTCACCGGAAGAATTTGCCAAGAAGCAAGAAGAAGCACTAGCCAATGATAAATAATTAAGTTAAATAGTTTTGTAAAAAGGGCATATGAAAAAGATGGATATGCCCTTTTTCAATAGGGCATATTCTTACATTTTTCTAAAGGGGATGAAAAAATGAACAAAGTCATGTCAAATAAATTTATCATCGGATTGTATGTTATCCCCGCCCTTCTTCTCATCATGGTCTTAATTTATATCCCGATCGTATTAACCGGGTATTATGGTTTGATGAAGTGGGATGGGATTGGACAAATGACCTTCATCGGTCTAGACAATTACACTAAGCTCTTAAGTGATCAGCAGTTTTGGAAAAGCACCTTGCATTCTTTTCTCTTAGCTATCTTTTCTGCTCTTAGCCTGCTTGGATACCTAGCGGTTTCGCTTGTCCTTGCCGCGAAGATCAAAGGGGCTAACCTGTTAAGAAAAATCTACTTAATCCCGATGCTGTTATCTTCTGTTGCTATTGCCCAGCTGTGGTTAAAAATCTATCATCCGTCAAACGGATTACTGAACAGCTTTCTAGTCTCCATTGGTATTGCTAATCCACCAGCATGGCTGGCTGAGCCTCATTTAGTGTTAGGGGCCATCTTCGTTCCAATCATTTGGCAATATGCTGGATTCTATATATTGATCTACTATGCAGCTCTCAAGAACATCCCGGATTCCGTTATTGAAGCAGCCAAGATTGATGGGGCTTCCCCATGGCAGATTGCTTATAAGATTAAGCTTCCGCTTATTGCTGGAGTAATTAAAGTTACAATTGTCTTAGCGATTGTCGGATCCCTTAAATACTTTGACTTGATCTATGTAATGACTGGCGGCGGCCCGAATGGTGCAAGTGAGGTTATCGCTTCCTATATGTATAAGCAAGCCTTTGCCAGCTACAACTTTGGATACGGAAGCGCAATCGGCTTCGCCTTATTATTATTCTGTTTACTCGTCACCCTTCTCATTCGGAAGTTAACGGCTACCAATGAGGAAATTCAGTACTAAGGGAGGTTAGCAACCCATGAACACAACCGAGCAGCTGCAATCCAACCGTAAAGTCATGGAGGGATTACAACCGAAACGCAACGTCTTGGAGCGAATCGGGTACGGTATTTTATATGCTATTCTTGGTGTGATTGCATTTTTTCAAATCTATCCACTCATTTGGCTAGTCTTGTTCTCCCTAAAGTCGAACCAAGAGGTGTTTAATGCATCCCCGTTCGCCTTGCCGATAGATCCCAAGTGGGGGAATTACATCAATGTTTGGACACAAGGGAATATCAGCCTATACTTCTTTAACAGTGTCTGGATCACAGCCGTTTCCGTCACATTAACGGTACTGGCAGCAAGTTTGGTCACCTTTGCCATAACCAGAATGCAGTGGAAGCTGAGCAAGCTGGTATTAGGTTTATTTATGGTAGGACTCATGATTCCGGTGCACTCTACATTAATTCCATTGTTTGACTTTTTCTTAAAGCTAAACTTAATTGATCATCCATTAGCGATCATACTGACGTATACGGCCTTCAACCTGCCGCTCACCATTATGATTTTGCTCGGGTTCTACTATGCCCTGCCCCGTGAGATTGAGGAAGCGGCTGTCATCGATGGATGTTCGGTCCACCGTATCTTCTTCCAGATCACCTTGCCGATGACCATGCCGGTCATCTCTACGACAGCGATCATTAACATGATTTATAACTGGAATGAATTCGTATTTATTAATACCTTTATCAGCTCCGATAAATTTAAGACGCTAACCGTCGGGATCCAAAACTTTATCGGACAGTATTCCACCGACTGGGGAGCGATTGGAGCGACGTTAGTCATTAGTATTCTCCCCATCTTGATTGTCTTCTTCTTCTTAAGCAATAAGATCGTTGAAGGAATCGCATCCGGCGCTGTTAAAGGATAAATCAGAAAAAACCAAGCCCTATAGTCAACCGACTTTAGGGCTTCTTTTGCGTTCCACCTGAATAATCCCCTGATTACAAGACCACATGATCACAACGGCTGAAGCACTTCCCCCAAAAAATACGGCTAATGCCGGCAAAATGTTCACCAAGAAATACATTAAGGCCAAGGAGAGAACTATTACCGCCGTGTACATTGGATTGAGGAGCATGATGAAGAGAGCATTCTTGAGGACTTGGAAGAGACTGACATCATAATGGACGTAGATAGGAAAAACATATAAGATCACCAAGCTAAACAGGAGAACCAACAGAAACAGGGGATATTTGCTCCATTGCAGCAACGGTTGGGTGGCCTGATTGATAA
>JBEQAI010000334.1:0-4345 GCA_041640415.1 Ammoniphilus sp.
GACCACTGTAGAGGGCTTGGGCGAGCGAGAACAATTGCATCCCATCCAACAGAGTTTCTGGGAAAAACATGGACTGCAGTGCGGGTTTTGCACGCCTGGAGTCATGATGGCTGTCGTCAGTTTGTTAGAGGATAACCCTAACCCTACCGAGGAAGAAATCCGTGAAGGCCTAGAAGGTGTCATTTGTCGCTGTACTGGGTACCAATACATCGTAAGTGCCGTACAGCATGCGATCCAGCTGATCGCACAATCCAAAAGCGAAGAAGTACATATGGGAGGAGGAAGCTAACATGGGGGATTGGATTGGGACGAGGGTCAAACGAAAAGAAGACCCCAAGCTGCTTACCGGCAACGGTTATTTTACCGATGATATTAAGCTTACGGGTATGTTATTTGCCGCTGTTCTCCGAAGTCCATATGCCCACGCGCGCATCAAACAGATTCAAGTTGATGCAGCCCTGAAGCTCCCTGGAATCCAGGCGGTGTATACAGCAAAGGACCTGATCGGAAAAGTAAAAGCGGTTCCAACGATTTGGGCAGTGCCGGATTGCGGGTTGAAAAATAAGGCGCGTAGTCCCCTTGCTCTCGAGAAGGTTCATTACGTCGGGGAGGGAGTCGCTTTTGTCGTCGGAGAAAATCGTTACGTGGTAAAAGATGCGCTGGAGCTGATCGAAGTCGAATACGAGGAACTTCCTGCTGTCGTCCATCAAGAGACGGCTTCGAAGGAAGGAGCACCGCTGGTTCATGAGGACGTCGAGCGCAATATCGCTTTCCACTGGCAGCCCACAACGGTTCCAGACGAAGTGTTTGCTCAAGCGGAGGTCGTTGTGAAACAGCGCTTTGTTGAACAGCGCGTCGTTCCGAGTCCCATGGAAACGCGGGGAGCTGTCGCTCAGTATAATGCGGGAAGCGGAGAGATGACCATTTGGTGTACCTCTCAGAATCCGCATATTCACCGCATGACCTATTCAGAGATCCTGGGCATCCCTGAGTCTCGTTTGCGAATCATTGCGCCAGATGTGGGAGGGGGATTTGGTGCTAAGATTGCCGTTTACACCGAGGAGGCACTGACCGCCCATGCGGCAAGAGACTTGAAGCGTCCCGTAAAATGGATTGAAGACCGCCGCGAGCATTTTGTGGCGACGAATCACGCTCGGGACGAAATTATCGACGTAGAGCTGGCTGGGACGAAGGATGGAAAAATCACGGCGCTTCGTGTACGGAACACCGCCAACTTAGGCGCTTATGTGTCCACCATGGGTGCGGCCGTCCCTACGCTTTGTTTCGGTTTAATGGCACCTGGTGCTTACGATATACCCAAAGTAGGGGTTGAAGTCTACGGTGTGTTCACGAATACCACGCCGACGGACGCCTATCGTGGAGCAGGAAAACCAGAAGCGACCTTCCAAATAGAGCGAATTGTCGATGTATTCGCAGAAGAAGTGGGCTTGGACCCCATCGAGGTTAGAAGAAAGAACTTGATCCCGCCGGATAAAATGCCTTACCCAACCGCCATGGGCTGCTTATACGATAGCGGGGATTATCATCATGCTTTGAATGTTGCGCTGGAAAGGATCAATTATCAAGATTTTCGTCAAGAACAGGAAGCCCTTCGTCAGCAGGGCCGCTACGTGGGAATCGGCTTTTCCACCTATGTCGAGCTTTGTGGACTGGGGCCTTCAAAGGTAGCCGGCGCAACGGGTTTTCAAGGAGGTCTGTGGGAAAATGCCACGGTCCGTGTTCATCCTACAGGCAGTGTATCCGTCTTTACCGGGATTTCTCCGCATGGTCAAGGAGAGGGAACAACCTTCGCTCAAGTGGTGGGGGAAAAGTTTGGCATACCGATAGATGATATCGAGATTGTCCACGGCGATACCCAGAGTATTTCCATGGGCTGGGGAACCTACGGCTCTCGGTCAACCGCAGTAGGCGGAGCCGCCGTTTCGATTGCCGCTGACCGCGTGCTGCAAAAAGCCAGAACGATTGCAGCGTATGAGCTTGAAGCCAACGAATCCGATCTGATCTTTGAAAAGGGCGTGTTCTCCGTCGCTGGAAACCCTGACAAGAAGCGGACCTTTAAAGAGATTGCGAAATCTGCTAACTTTGCTTGGAATTTGCCTGAGAAGATGGAGCCGGCCTTAGAAGCCCAATCCTTCTTCGATCCAGAAAACTTCGTTTACCCCTACGGCACTCATATCTGCATCGTGGAGGTCGATGGAGAAACAGGGGAAGTGGAGCTGAAAAGGTATATTGCGGTCGATGATGTGGGACGAGTGATTAATCCGATGATTGCCGAGGGTCAGGTTCATGGTGGCATTGCTCAGGGAGTAGGGCAGGCGCTATGGGAAGGCGCCATCTATAGTGAAGGTGGTCAGTTGCTCTCGGGCACCTTTATGGACTATACCATGCCAAAGGCGCGATTCTTCCCAACGATTGAAACGGCGTTTACCGAAGTCCTGTCTCCGGTGAACCCTCTAGGGGCTAAGGGAGTGGGAGAAACCGGGACGACCGCGGCTCCGCCAGCTGTAGTGAATGCAGTCATGGACGCGTTGAAGCCGTTCGGTGTGAAAGATTTAGCGATGCCGCTAACTCCAGAAAAGGTCTGGAAAGCCATGCAGAAGGGGAGGTAGAGATTGTGATACCAAGCTCATTTGATTATATCCAAGCCACGACCGTGGAGGAAGCCATTGGGCTTCTGCAAGAAACGAATGGGGAAGGGAAGCTGATCGCAGGCGGTCACAGTTTAATTCCGTTGATGAAGTTTAGATTAACGTCCCCCAGCAAGCTGATTGATATCGCTCATATTGCTGAGCTGCGCGGGATCAAGCTAGAGAATCAGCGGCTGGTCGTAGGGGCCCTCACCACCCACCGGGATCTTTGCAAAAGTCCACTCGTACAGGAGCATATTCCTGTGCTAGCCGAAACCGCGCGACAAATCGGAGACTTGCAAGTGAGAAGCCGTGGAACGGTGGGAGGCAATATCGCCCATGCGGATCCTGCCGCAGACTTGCCTGGAGTGGCCCTCGCCCTGGATTGTACCGTTTCCTGGCACGGTGAAGAAGGAATGGAGCAAGCCCAAGCCGAGGAATTCTTTCTTGGGCCGCTCATCACGGCTCTTCCTGATAACAGCGTGCTTACTTCTGTAAGTTTCGCCGTCCCTCCTAAGCATGCCAAAAGCGTGTATCTGAAGTTTCCCCACCCGGCCTCGGGATACGCGGTCATTGGGGTCTGTGTCATTGCAGGGAAAAACGAGCAAGGCACGATTGATTTTATTCGGGTAGCAATTAACGGAGTGAGCGATATGGCTTACCGTGCCGTGAGTGTAGAAAATGCCTTGCTGGGAGAGCAAGCGACAGAAGCTAATATGGTAAAGGCTGCCGCTCGAGCGGCTCTAGATGCTGAGATGGGCGAGGATTTATTTGCCTCTGCCGAGTACAGACAACAGCTTTGTCGCGTATACACCAAACGCGCTTTAAATCAGGTTTTGTTTTAAGAATGCCCTTCGTCCTCAGCCTCAACGGTCTTACCTACCGTTGGGGCGAGGGTAAGACAAAAAACAATTCTGGGGGTGAATAGCCGTGGTACGCGGAGAATTAAAAGAGATGATCGAAACCGTTGAAGAAAAGAAGAAGAGGGGATCGAAACTTGCCTTAGCGCGTGTTATCCGGGTCATCGGCTCTGCCTACCGACGAGAAGGAGCCATGATGCTGATCGATGATCAGGGCCAGACCATGGGCATGATCTCTGGTGGTTGCTTGGAGCCTGATGTGGCTCAAACCGCGTTGCAAGTGATGAAGGAAGGGGCATTCCTCATCAAGTCCTATACCTTGGATGAAGATCTGATGTGGGGCTTAGGTTTAGGCTGTCCCGGAACCGTCGAAGTGCTGATTGAATCTCTGCCGTTATCCGATCCCCCACTGGACGCTTGGTTGAACGGGATGAAGGAGGAGCAAGCGGGGGTGTTGATCACCACATTAGATCGTGAAGAGGGGGGCCGGCTTTATGTTTCTGACTCGGGGGAAGAACCGGTGGGAAGCCTTGGAAACCCTCATTTCGATACACTAGCCGTCAAATACGCCCGCAACAAACTAGGGGAACAAAATCCTAAATCCGAATCTCGCATGATGGGCCCTGAGAAAGGGAGGGAAGCCCGATTATTTTTTGATGTTTATCAACCGCCTGTGAAACTGCTCATTTTTGGTGCAGGGCACGACGCCATTCCCCTTGCCGCGATGGGTCATAGCCTAGGATTCCAAACCATCGTAGTAGATCCTCGGTTGGATTATAATACGCCTTTTCGGTTTCCCCATGCGAAGAGAATTCTGGCTCATCCACCTTCGTTTGC
>JBEQAI010000335.1:0-4304 GCA_041640415.1 Ammoniphilus sp.
TATGTAGATGTCACAGACCGCGCCGAGAACGGAACCCATCCTATTCTTATTGCCCGTTATATTCAACAGATCCTATGGGAAAAGATTCTTATTCCTTGTTCAATAGGAATTGGCCCCAACAAAATCATCGCAAAGATGGCTTCTGAAGTTAAAAAGCCTCGTGGGATTGTAGAGATGGGAGTCAAACAATTTATGACCTATTACCATCCACGTTCTCTAAGCTCCTTATACGGATGCGGCACTGCTACAGAAGAAAAGCTAAATAGACATGGGATCTATACCATTGGTCAGCTTGCTCAAGCATACCCTCCCTTTCTTCGATCGATACTGGGGAAGCGGGGCGAATTGCTTAACCAATTTGCTAAGGGCGTCTCCTCAAACGTGGTGAATGAGGATAGAGAAAAGGGGGATAAAACGATAGGCAAGGAAACAACCTTTAATGAGGACGTCCATGATACTGGCACCATTATGGAGATGGCGACGAATATGAGTCAACGGCTGGCCCATCGTCTCCAGGAAAAAGGAAAAAAGGCTCGAACGGTATCCATTGTATACAAGACCGAACGGACTGGACCCTCCTATTCCAAAAGTTTAACGCTTCCTCACCCCACAAGTGATGCCACCCAAATCAAACGGGCAGCCGAAACTCTATATCTCGAACATTTAAACGGTTCAGCCTTGCGATTATTTGGAGTAAGACTGTCTAATTTAGAAGAAACAGAATATGATCAGCTGACGTTCCAGGATTTTGACCTTCAGGGATGATAGGGAGCAATACAAAATGCCCTCGCACTCATATCTAAATTAATGAGTCGAGGGCATTCGTGATTCATCTTCGGTATTCATGTTTCTATCCTTTCTACTCTAATAGACCTCAGTGATTCTTCTTAATACCATCGCATCCCTCCTCTAGCATGGATCGAAAAGAGGGGACATCACCTCAATCTTATGTATTTTCATCTAGGATGTAATCTCTTGCTGTAATTAAATATTACCACCTTCCTAAGTTTTTGTAAAAGTCAGATATGCACAAAATTCAGTCATTTTTGTATAAAAAAGCTTATTTTCCCTTCATTCTCTCCTTATATGTAGGTTTTTCAACATTTTTCGACGTTATATTCTATGTTCAAATGAAACAGGCGGACATAAAGTTATGTCCGCATCAATTCCACTTGTACCGTCGTGGAGAAAAACGTAGCTCCTCCCCCCATATCCGCTAGTCGATTAGATGTGAGTTTATTGATGAGCTGCGATCCACTCTTCTCTCCCTCCCACCAAAGTCCTTGGCTCACGACAACACCAGGAAGCATCGCTTCAGCAACCTTTGCAGTAAGCTGACATTCCCCTCGTCCATTCCACACTTTAACTGGGTCTCCAGTCTTGATACCTCTAGTTGCTGCATCCGCTGGATGAATCTGAAGGGTAGGCATCCTTTCCACTTTTTGCAGCTTCTCTACATTAGCGAAGGTGGAGTTTAAGTAATTGTGGTTAGGCGGCGTGATAAGCATGAGAGGAAAAGGCTCTTCACTAGGCAGACTCTCGCCGTCAAACCCTTCCACTAATGGGACATAGTCCGGCAGAGCTGGTTTTCCTTCCTGCTTCAACCGTTCCGAGAACAATTCGATCCTGCCAGAAGGGGTTGGAAGACGTTTCAAGTAAGGTTTTTCTTGTCCGAGCGCAAGCTTCATCCACCCTTTTTCCTTTAATGCTTCTAGCGTAATACCCTGCAGATAAGGATTCGCTGGATTGTCCAACGCCTGCTGAATAAGATCCGCTTCTGTATCCTGAAAAGGACTGTCCTCAAAACCCATTGCTTGCGCTAATTGTTTGAACAGCTGGAAATTGGACTTGGATTCCCCCTGCACTGGAATAACTGGCTCCTGTAATTGGATATAGGGGTGCCAGTAGGATTTATATAAATCCGTATTCTCAAAAGAGGAGGTAGCCGGCAATACAAAATCCGCATATTTAGCCGTATCGGTAAGGAACAGATCATGTACAACGGTAAATAGGTCTTCTCGCAAGAGCCCCTTGATAACCTCATTGGCATCAGGAACTACAACGACGGGATTGCTATTATAAACAAAGAGGGCTTCAATGGGGGGATCGCTTAAATGGTTAAGCGCCTCCCCTAGCTGGTTCATATTGATGACTCTTGCATCTGGGTTCTTGCGTAAATCCGGACAAGAGAGTGCTGTCTCATTCAACCTGGCATACCAGCCATTGCTTTTTGTCGCTCCTCCTCCCCTAAGCTTCCATTGACCCGTTAGTGCCGGCAAACAGGCAATGGTTCTAACGGCCATCCCTCCATTGTCATGATGCTGTAGGCCATTTCCGATGCGGATGAAGGAAGGAGAAATCTCTCCGTACATTTCACTTAGTTTAAGGATATCAGCCACAGGGACTCCTGTTATATCTGCAACACGCTCTGGAGTATAGGCCAATACATGCTCTTTCAGCTCATCATATCCATGGGTATATTGAATAAGGAAGTCTTCATCAACTAGCTTCAGTTCAAAAAGCACATGCATGATTCCAAGAGCTAAGGCCGCATCTGTACCTGGACGCACAGGAATAAACCAGTCTGCCCATTTTCCCGTTTGGTTTTGGTGTACATCGATCACTACCACCTTGGCTCCATTTTTCCTCGCCTTTTCAGCTAGCATCACCTGATGCATGTTTGTACTCACAAGATTTCCGCCCCAGATGATGATGAGTTTAGAGTCCACCGTTTCTTCCGGCTGCAGCCCTCCAGTTATTCCCATGGTATAGCCATATCCTACATTACCGGCAATACTGCATATCGTTTGGTATAACTGACTCGAACCAAGTCGGTGAAAGAACCGTCGATCCATACCATCTGCGTTCAAGACCCCCATATTCCCATAGAAGCTGTAAGGGAGAATGGCTTCACTTCCTGATCTATTGACGATTTCATGGAATTTAGATGTAATTTCAGCAATCGCTTCATCCCACGAAATTCGAACGAATTCTCCAAGTCCCTTCTTTCCTACACGCTTCATCGGATACAATAGGCGTTCAGGGTGATAGATTCGCTCAGCCATATGTCGAACCTTATTGCAGATTGCACCCTGGGTTACGGGATGCTCCGGATTTCCTTTGACCTTTGTAATCTTTCCATTTTCTTTGTACACGTGAAGCGAACAGGTGTCAGGGCAATCTAAGGGGCAAACGGAATGAAAGACTCCATTTTCTTGCATCGAATTTGCTGTCAAATTGCTTCTTCCTTTCTACTAGACCTATGATGAAATTATATGTCTTTTCAAGAAATTTCTCTATTATCTTATCTGCTAGACAGCAACAGCTTGATACCTAAACTTCCAAAAACCGTTCCCTTGACGTACTTTAACCCTCTGGCAAACCAACTATTCCCATTCATCTTTGCTCCTAATCTTGAAGCAAAAAGCGAAATGAGTGTGAAAATAATAAGCGTCTCTACGATGAAAATAAACCCGAATAGGAGCATTTGCAAGCCTGCATGCCCTCTGGTGGGATCAACGAATTGAGGTAAGAACGTCAAAAAGAAAATAGCCACTTTTGGATTAGAAAGATTCATTAAAATCCCTTTGCGAAAATGATTCCCACTGGATGTTTTATCTGCAGAAACACCGATAGGCTCAGGCTTTTCTCGAAAAGCTTGAAGGGATAGATACAGTAAATAAATAACACCCGAAATCTTGAGTATGTTAAAAGCAACCATGGAATGTTGAAAAATAATAGAGAGTCCCCCAGCCGCTAAAAGGGTGTGAATAAAAGTCCCGGTAATGGATCCTAGAACCGTTTGAATTCCAGCCTTATTGCCTGAAGCAATGCTTTGGGTTAGAACAAACAGCATATCTTGTCCAGGAATCAGAATAATGGATATGGACACAATGACATAAGAAAATAACCAGGAGTCAATCATAGCTCTCCCTCTCCTTTAGCTCTTTTGTATGATTCCCATTTAAGCATCCCCTCCATAAATTCTCAAGCGACTATGCTAATATGCTAATAGATTAACAGACTAAAGAAAAATACCCTCAAAGGGATAGGATCGCCTTTCGAGGGTATTTTTCTTTCTACTAATCCTCCTTCGTTAGCCTTGTTTCGTCCTGATCAAGATGAATCTCGGCATCCAGGGCTCGCTCGGTGGATTGAGCTTGATTTCCGAGATAATTTTTCGCATAACCCTGCTGATTATCCGTAAGCCTCGTGCTTCCCTTTGCTTTTTCCATGGTACACCTCCTCCCTTTCAAACTACTGAACAGTTTGTAGTGTGAGAAGAACCTAAGAAATTATACCTT
>JBEQAI010000336.1:0-4265 GCA_041640415.1 Ammoniphilus sp.
CGCATAGGAAATTACTTGTTACTATTAATTATTAAAGTAAACCTAATTTCCTATCGGCATAACAACCTCTGTTGCTTCTGGACTACGTCGATTATCATCCTGCTCAGAAGCAATTGTTGTCCCCGTAGGGGAAAAACTTCCTCTATAGGCGGTCTGGCTACCTTGAAAATACTTCGATAGAAGTTTTTTTTACCATTTAAAGAAAAACTCAGCCAGTTTCACAAACAAGGCAGTAATTCCTGCGGCCATCAAAGGGCCAACAGGTATCCCTTTCAAAAAAATAATCCCGAAGATGGAGCCGATCACCAATCCGACGATCATTTGGGGTTCCAGACGGAGAAGATCGAGACCTTTTCCATTCATATAAGTGGCAATGGCTCCTCCAGCAAGAGCCATAATGCCATAAGGTGTAGTGAAAAGTGGTGTCACATCTTTCCAGCTGATTTTTTCGTTAGCAAAGGGAACGAGAACGGCCATCGTTAAAAAGAGCAGGCCAAGCTCTAACCCTCTTCGCTCCACAGCAGGAAAGAATCGTTCGAGTGATGTTAGCTTTAATATAAGTAAGAGACTTGCTGCTGTGGCAATAATGTTGGAGCGGCCAATTAAACCGATAATAATCAATATAACTAACAGCAGTTCCCCATTGATCATCGTCATCGACATTACCCCTGTCCCAAAGTCTCTGTAGAATGTATGAGGGGACAAGGGAGTTTATTCCGATTTACGCATGCTCTTGGATAGGGGAGTGGATAATAAGGGATTCTTCCTTTAAGATCGGGACAAGAGAGTATACATCTTTTTGGGCAGCATACTCAATATCCGCTAGATTCCCTGCACCTAATAGTCTTTTTCCTGTAGCTGTCTCTTGAAGGGTTTGGGTTAAATGGCCTTTGTGAAATTCATAGGCGGCGAGCATGGCTAGCCCTAGATCATTCATGCAAATCTCAGGGTGCTGCGACGAAATAAGGGAAAGGATATATCCAGCTGCTAAGCCATCTTCTAGGGCGAACTTTTGCCTGGAACCAGCGCAGAGAAGGGTCAAGTCTCTGCGAAAACGAAGGGCAAGGTCGGCGCATGATTTTCCGTTCAAGAAACAGCCAATCAACACCGCCTCCGCTTTTAGCGATTTTTGAATGGCTCGCGTCCCATTCGTTGTGGTTAGGACGAGGCAATTGCCTTTAAGCGGTGCCGAACACATTTCCGTTGGGGAGTTGGAGAAAGGGAATCCTGCAATTTTCTTTCCATATCGCTCACCGGCCAGCAGGTATCGTTCCCCTTGGTAATGTCTGGCTTGACCAATTGTTTCAACAGGAATGACTTCCGCCACCCCTTGAGCAAGTGCCGTAACAACTGTACTAGACGCCCGTAAAACGTCAATTACAATAACCGTGCGGTTCTTGATTTCTTCTTGCTTCAGTTCATCGACCTGGGATACAACTTCAACCTTCACTGTTTACCCTCCCTGTTACCCCAAAAAAAGGTATCAGAACGCAAACCTCTTCGCAAGGATTCAACAGAATAGATGTCGTCAGGCTGGATGTTACCTAAATTAACATTGGGCCCATACCATTTCATGAGCTCGACTTGCTGGTCTTTTTTAGGAGCTTCCCAGATCACTTGCTTGGTGTATGGCTGGATTTGTTCCATTAGAAGCGAATACCCATCCTGGATATTTCCTTTTTCATCGTAGATCCCTACATTTTCACCTGACTCTCTGCCTTCAACGATGACATAGCTCGAGCCTGCCTGCAAATCGGAGAGCAGCGTTTGGATGAGCTCCTCGGGATCAATGGTGGATCCAGCCGCTTTCTTTCCGCATTCGGTAATCACGGAAAGCCCAATCGAGCGTGCTTGCAGAATCGATTCCCGTCGCTGATCCGTAGGTAGATTTACCGTCCCATCGGAAATTTCCACTTTATTGAAGCCAAGACTTTTCATAGCAAAGAGATAAGCTTTCATTTTGTTTTGGTGAAAAGCCACCTCAAAAAAGGTTCCGCCAGGATACACAGTGACTCCATGTTGATGTGCGATGCGCAGCTTTTCTTGTAGAATACTCGATGGATAGAGAACAGTTGTACCAAAGCCAAGTTTGATAAAATCGATATAATCCCCTGCTGTATCCAATAAGTCTCGAAATTGTCGCACACCTAAGCCTTTATCGATAATCATGGTTATACCTTGATCAGAAGCGCGTTGGTTTCTTACTCCCAGCGGATCTTGCAGGGCTAATTCCTCGAGTGAACAGAATTCTTCCAACATAGTATCTCCTCACTTATTCTTATCGTCCCGACTGCATTCAATATATGCGATGGGGCCCAGTGAAGGAACTTGTCTTAGACTTGAACCTTATTGCATATGTATAGGACATCAGATCGATAAATGGGAAGTGTAGGAGGATGAGCGGATGTTTCATTTGTTGGAAAAAGCTGTTCTAGGCATGGCTGTCCTACGGCTACTGTCAGGCAGCATCGAAATATTGGCAGCCATGCTAATGATTAAATTCAACCAAATAGAAAAAGCATTAGTGATCAACAGCTCTCTTGCCTTAGTAGGACCCATGATTTTGATTGCGACCACTACAATCGGCCTGGTTGGGATTACCGATAAAATTTCCTTTACTAAAATTATATGGATATTGCTCGGTGTTGCCTGTATCCTGATTGGAGTGAAGAGTCGGTAGAGCAAGAGACTTGGGCTCATGCACATCCATAAAGTTGCTTAAGAGCCTGTTAAAAGGCTCTTTTCCTTTTGTAGGGCAAGCATGATTCGTATGAGGAATGAGACAGACTTCGCCTTGAGGAAGCAAGGTTAATAGCTGGTGGCGGTACGTCATCATGTACCGCTCATTCCCACCATAAACAAGCATAATAGGCGTTTGGATAGACGATAGGCGAGCGCTAATGTCAAACTGCAAACAAGCTTTGATCATTAAGTTGGTTTCCTTCAAACGAGCTTTCCTTGCTTCATATTCAAATAGTTGCAGGTGCTCCCTTGTTGCTCCATTGGACTTGGCGACTTGCTTAGAAAGCCAATCCTTTCGATGGATTTTACTTAAGCAAAAACTCCCAACAAACTTCGAATAGAGGTAGAAGTTTGTTACTTTAGGAAAAGCGCCTGTGAGAACAGCCCCCCAAGCTTTTTCTGGATAATCAAGAAGGAACTGTAAGGCTACTAAGGTTCCTGTGGAATAAGCAACAAGAATCGTTTTCTCTATGTGCAAAGAATCGAGCAAATGTTTGAGGTCTGAGGCTAAAACTTGAAAATAAGACCCGGGATCAAGATTGTGGGGAGAAATTCCGCTTCGCCCATGACCTCGGAGATCATACGTAAGAATTCTCGATCTGTCTTGGAAAGACCGGACTTGTTCAACCCAGTTAGTATGAGATAGACCCATTCCATGGATAAAGACGATCTGTCTTTGCCCTTGACCTTTTTGCTCATAATATAACGGGACACGGTTAATTAACACATGCGGCATACCTTCATCCCTTCTTAATTAAACAGTCTAATGATGTGCTTAGTGTAAATATTTTTGATCTAAGACATACTAGAAAAGACCCCCAGAGCAATTAGTCTAAGCTGGGTCAGAAGCGGGAAATGAAGGAGGCAGCTCAAATGGATCAACTACGTAATCGCCTAGCATACTTGCAGGGAATGGCTGATGGATTGGGCATGACTACAGAAACAAAAGAGGGTCGCATTATCGTTGAGATGATGGATTTAATGGAAGAGATGGTCATTTCCATGTCTGCGATGCAGGATCAAATTGATGAGCAGGAAGAATACATTGAAGCCATTGATGAAGATCTTGCGGATGTTGAAGAGTATGTGGAAGCCATCGATGAAGATCTGGATGATGTTGAGGATTTTTTGTTCGATGACGACCTGGACTGGGAAGATATGGATGATGATGAGTACGAGTACGACCTGGATGACGAAGATGATGAAGACCTCATTTATTTTGAGGACGATGACGACGATGAAGTAATCTACGTGGATGGCGTATATGATGAGCTTGATGAGGCTAGCGGGTATGATGACGACGATACGGGGTATTTTGACGTCGAATGTCCGAATTGCCAGGAGCTTGTAAGTATTGATCAAGATATCTTTGAAGATGATTTGGTAGCAGAAGTTCTCTGCCCAGAATGCCATGAAGTGATTTTGGTCAATGATGATCTAGAAGGTACAGACGAATTTGAAAACTATGTCATTGATGAGGCTTGATGTAATCCTACCGTAAGAAGGCATCTCTTAACGAGATG
>JBEQAI010000337.1:0-4261 GCA_041640415.1 Ammoniphilus sp.
TGACTTCTTCGCCCAAAATTTGGAGGAGCCTCACTCGATCGGTTTTTCCTTCCACAAGAATGATTTTAGGTCGGTGCATCATGCATGCTCCTTTACTCATTGGTTTCCACATTATTGCCAAAGTGGAGGTTTTTATCCCACCGGATTCTCCGGATAAGAACACCAATCACTCCAGCTGCCTGGATAGAGCTTCACATTCTTATAACCCGCTTCTTTCAGTGCCAGAATATTAGGGCAAGCTGTTACTCCTGAACCGCAATAAACGATGATTTCTTTCGCTGGATTTATATCTTGGAAATGCATTTGGAGTTGTTCCGGGCTTTTCCAGTTCCCTTCCTCGTCCAGTACACCCTTCCAGAAGAAGTTTTGGGCTCCAGGAATGTGTCCCGCTACTTTATCAATGGGCTCCTCTATTCCTAGAAACCTCTTTTCTTCACGGGAATCGATTACGATCACATCTGCCTCGTCTTTTTTGAGTTTTACTGTATTCATGTCTACTGCCATATCTGTTTGAACATTGGCTGTAAAGGAAGTCGGAGTATATATTGGGATTTCGGCCGTAACCGGAAGTTGGCTGTCTCTCCAATTGCTGTATCCTTCATCCAAGATAAAAACCTGCTCATGGCCAAGATATTGAAGCAGCCACCATAATCGAGAGGCCATCGCCCCACCTTGATCGTCGTAAGCGACTACTTTTGTCGTGTTGCTTATTCCTGCTTGCTGGAGTTTAAAGGCAAACTCCTCAACCGATGGAAGTGGATGCCTTCCTCCATGTATTGATTTTTCACCTGACATATCCTTTTCTAAATCAAAGTAAACCGCTCCTGGAATATGATCCTTCGTATAGGCCTCTTGACCAGCTGTTGGATTCCCCAGTATAAATCTACAATCTATAATCCTCACTTCGGGGCCGTGTAAATGCTGGTTTAACCAATCCATTGTAACCAAATATTTATGCATGAGCGCTTCACTTCCTTTTTTCAGTATAGTTCTATTCTATCTTCTCCAAATTGGAAAGTATAGGATGACACTGGCTGGTTGTCGATAAAAATCGAATGTTAGAACTTTCATTGAATGGATGTTCATATTATAGTTTAACTTGGGAGTAAATCATTTTGGTATACCACATAGAGAGGACTGGTGAAGAAAGCATGCCTGTTACCTATACGAGAGAAGAGATTTGTGAATCCTACAGCATCTCAGAACTAGATTCAAAGAGAAGAGATTTGATTGAAGCCCTAACCATATCCGGTCTATCAGATTACGAAACAATGGAAGTCAATAACTTAATAAGCTTAATTAATCAGCGAATTCAGATCATGAATGAGATACTAGGATAAAAATAGAGGCTAATTAGCAGAGGATTTCCCTGCTAGTTAGCCTTTTAGATTTTATGTATGTGATAGGGGTGAGAGTCCGCATGAAATGCCAATTGACTCACTCAACCCCACCTCAACCCAATATCAATGCACCATAGACCTCGTATGACTCACTCAAAACCACATCAATCCCAAATCAATGCATTATAGACCTCGTATGACTCACTCAAACTTACCTCAAACCAAAATCAATGCATCATAGCCACCGTATGACTCACTCAAACCCACCTCAAACCAAAATCAGTGCACCATAGCCACCGTATGACTCACTCAAACCCACCTCAAACCAAAATCAGTGCACCATAGGCCGGCCGCCCCCTCACGCCTCTCACCCCCTACCCCAACACCACTCCTCCATACACTAACGTTCCCGCGATGACTATTGCCGGGTGAACCTTCCACTTTTCCATTAGCAGAAAGCTAATAAAAATCAGAAAAACGGTATGCCAGACTCCTGCCTTCATATAGCCAGCCTGCATAAATTGCAACGCAATGGTTCCCAACAACACTGCAATAGTTGGTCTAATGAGTGCGGTCATTTTCTTTACCCTAGGAGAATCCTTAAACTTGTATAATACCCCCATCATCAAAAGCATCGCTAAGAGGGATGGAGCTACTGTTGCAAATAATGCTACGCTAGCTCCAGCTATCCCACCCAGTTGATAGCCAATAAACCCTGCTATTTTGGTAGCGATGGGACCTGGTAATGCGTTTCCGAGCGCCAACACTTTTCCAAATTCCTCGACTGAAAACCATCCATAACGATCGACGACTTCATATTGAATCAAAGGGATAAAAGCGGGACCTCCGCCGTAGCCTACAATACCTGGGATGAAGAAGGCCAAAAATAACTCCCAATAGATCATGGATTAGCCTCCTCCTTCTTCTTCTCTTCTGGCTTTTTTCCTCCCCACAACAATCCATACATAAGAAGGGCACCGATCAAGATTGCCGGGTGCCAATCCAAAACTTGTAAAACGACCACACTAACAGCTACTAATAAGAGCGTCAACAACCGCCCTTGACCCTTCCATGAATCTTTGAAAAAGGAGTAAGCCAAAACAAACATCATGACTCCAATAACGGGCTGAATAGCTGTTGTCATTCCCTTTACCCAGGAAGCCTCTTGGATTTCATAGAGATACCCAAGCAATAAAACCATCAAGAGAACCGTTGGAATAACCGTCCCAACCACCGCCGTCAAACATCCCAGTATTCCGGCTACCCGATAACCGATATAACCAGCTGTTTTGGTTACAATTGGACCTGGTAGAGTATTTCCTAACGCAACAATATCCCCAAACTCTTCATGACTAACCCACTTGTAACGTTCAACGGCCTCTTTATAAAAGAGGGGGATGGAGGCAGGTCCTCCACCATAACCAAGAATCCCTGCGCGTGTAAAGCCTAGAAACAACTCCCAATAGATTACCATACAGCAATAGCCCCATCCGTTCTTGGTTCTGTACCTCCAGCCAATACCCCTTGCTCTGAACGAATGATGATCTGCCCTCTTCCGAAGCCGCTGGATCCTAGTGCCCACTGAAGCTGGTGCCCTTTTTCAGCTAGAGCCAAGGCAAGATGCTCGGGAACACTGGACTCGAGCTCTACTAGTTTATCTTTAATCCACCGCCAACGAGGCGCGTCTAATGAAGCTTGGGGATTCAGATGAAAGTCGATCATGTTCATTAACACTTGAACATGGCCTTGTGGCTGCATAAAAGCTCCCATGACACCAAAAGGACCCACTGCCTTTCCATCCTTCGTTAAGAAACCGGGAATAATCGTATGGTAAGTTTTCTTTCCAGGTTCTAACCGATTTACATGGTTTTCATCTAGGGTAAAGTTATGCCCACGATTGTGCAGGGCAATCCCTGTTCCAGGGACAACCAGGCCTGAACCAAATCCCATATAATTGCTCTGGATAAATGAAACCATATTTCCATCCTGGTCCGCTGTAGCTAAGTAAACTGTCCCTCCCTTTGGAGGTTCCCCTGCAACAGGCATTAGAGCACGATCATGAATAATCGATCGACGTTCCTGAGCATAGGCTGCTGAGAGCAATGTATCTATAGGAACCTGCATCTTATCTTGCTGGGTAATGGCATGCAGTCCGTCCGCAAAAGCCAGTTTGATGGCTTCAATTTGTTTATGAAGGGTATCGACAGTATCCCTTGCAGAGAGGTCAAACCCCTGTAAAATATTTAAGGCCATCAGCGCCACTAAGCCCTGACCATTAGGAGGAATCTCCCATACATCATAGCCTCGATACTTTACAGATATGGGGGTAACCCATTCTGGCAAAAATCCAGCTAGATCCTCTTTTCTTAAATACCCTCCGCACTTTCGGGAGAATTCAGCGATCTTTTCCGCCAACTCGCCTTGGTAAAACGACTTGCCATTGGATTCCGCAATTGATTTAAAGGTATTGGCATGGTCAGCGGATCGCCACATCTCTCCTGCCTTTGGGGCTCTCCCCTCAGGGGCAAATGTGTCAAACCAAGCTTGGAAGTATTCCTCTTTTAATTCCGTCTTATAGGTTTCAAAGGCGCTCTTCCAGTGATACGCAAGGGTAGGAGACACCGGGTACCCCTGTTCTGCATAATCAATGGCAGGCTGCAGGATTTCTCTCAAAGGAAGATTTCCAAACCGCTCAGCTAAGCCAGCCCAAGCAGCAGGTGCACCTGGAACCGTAACAGGAATCCACCCATAGGCAGGGATTTGCTCATAACCAGCTTGCTTCACCTTTTCGATAGAAATGGCTTGGGGAGCGGGACCGCTGGCATTCAGACCATACAGCTTTTCCTTTACCCATACGATCGCAAACGCATCCCCTCCAATTCCGTTCGAGGTTGGTTCTACAACGGTTAAACAGGCTGCAA
>JBEQAI010000338.1:0-4246 GCA_041640415.1 Ammoniphilus sp.
AATCCGAAGGGCCCTTTTGTCTATAAAGGAACGATCCTCAAGCCGGTCATCGGTTGGACGACCCATCACTCCATCGTTGAATTCCAAGGAAAATGGTACCTATTCTACCATGACTGCTCCTTGTCAGGAGGGCTGAACCACCAGCGTTCCGTGAAATACACGGAACTTCGCTATAATGAAGATGGGACAATTCAGACCATCGATCCTTATGAAGACTAATCATTAAAAAGAAGGACTTCTCCCAACATCTGTTGGCGAAGAAGTCCTTTTCTTTGGTTAATACGCACCGCGAATGAAGGGGGCCACACGCTGTTGGTAGAAGTTCTTTAGCTCTTCTTTTTCTACCTTGGAGAAGCCTGGGACTGCCAGCGCTTTTAGATTATCTTCCACTTGCTTGGTTGTTTTAAATCCTGGAATGACACAAGAAACCGAATCATGCTCCAGGATCCAGCGAAGTGCTGCGCGGGTCATGTTTTCCCTTCCTTCTGCAATCCATTGCAGCTCCCGGCTCAGTTCTACACCCTTTTGGAAACCTAAACCAGCAAAGGTTTCCCCTACGTTAAAAAATTCGCCATTTTCGTTGAAGCGGCGGTGATCGTCTTCTTCAAATACCGTATTATTGCTGAACTTTCCGGTTAACAGTCCACTTGCGAGAGGTAGACGTGCCAGAATACCGACGCCTTTTTCATGGGCTGCAGGCAACAGCTGATCAAGTGGCTTTTGCCTAAAAATATTGAAAATCACCTGAAGTGCTTTTACGTTAGGGTTGGTTAAACAAAACAGCCCTTCTTCCTCCGTTTCGACACTGACTCCATAGTAACGGATTTTCCCCTCCTGCTGGAGCTTGTCGAGTACACCGAACACGTCTGTTTTCTGCAAAATGGCTAGAGGCGGACAATGAATTTGGTAGAGATCGATGCGCTCTCGCTCTAATCTCTTTAAGCTCGCTTCGCAGTACGCACGGATAGAGGTTTCCGAGTAGGTTTGCGGGTCATGAATGTCTCCTGCTCGGCAAAATTTCGTTGCGATGTAGATCTGATCTTCCTGTCCTTTTGTTGCTTTTGCCAACAGCTCCTCGCTGTGGCCATTGCCATACACATCCGCCGTATCAAAAAAATTTACTCCAGCTTTGATCGCATAATCTAAGGCCGCTAAGGATTCCTCATCCCGCACATTTCCCCAGGAACCTCCTATGGCCCATGTGCCAAAGCTGATTTCACTCACTTTAAGCTCTGTATTTCCTAGATTGCGGTACCTCATCTTTATCCATCCTCTCTCTTGCGGATCTGACTTTATCATAACATTTAGGGCTTAGTTTGTCGATCGATCGAACTAACTTGGTGATGCAGATATTGGCCACACGAAAGAAAGTTGGCTAATATCCGCCTTACGAATGTAGGGAGCGGATGACCTCCGTCGCCATCTGCTGTCCTGATTGGACCGCCCCTTCCATATACGTTCTCCATTCCATGGCAGCTTCCGTCCCTGCCCAGTAAAGACGGTTGGAAACAGGTTCAAAGAGAGCATCTCCAAACTGCGTCAGAACGCCCGGTGCATAATGGGTAGCATAACCTCCTCGCGTCCACTCCTCCTCCGACCATACTTTTTCATAACAGGCATGGGGCTGACTTGCCTGAGGGCCGAAGAATTTGATTAGACTTGAAATGACCTTTTGCTTTCTCTCACCAGCTGTCAACCTCATCATCTTCCGAGCCTGTTTCCCTGTTATAAAGACGGCTAGAATTCCAGTGCTTTCATTTGACAGTGAAATATCCATCGTGGAGATGATGGGTTCTTGGTCGGAATACACCCTTCCATTCAACCCTTTACTTCTCCAAAAAGGTCGAGGATAGAGAATGGCCATTTTGATTACCGATGGCATCCCTGAACGCTCGCTTAATTGCACTCGCAAAGCGGGCAGTGGTGGATTAAATTGAATCCGAGTGGTCAGATTAGGTGGAACGGCCAATATGACCTTTTGAGTTTTCCAGCATTGCCTTTTAGTAAAAACCGAAGAAATCCTTCCTCCATACGATATTCGTATAACAGGAGATCCGTAGAGTATAGTTGGCCCCAAAGACTGAGCCATTCTCTCTGCCAGCGACTGTGCTCCCTCAACAATCCATCTAGTCTCCGCCTCCATCAAATAATTATCCGTTCCCGTAGATTGGATGAGGAGTAATAAATCCAACAAAGATACTTCATACGCGGAGCAGCACATTCGATCCTCAATGACCATCCTATAAAAGGCTTTTGCGTCTTTAGTAAACATATTGTTCTCAATAAATTGATCAATCGTTTGTTGGTCGAATTCATAGGCTTGCGAGGAGTCAATCCATGGATATTGCGGCAAACGTTTAATTCGTTGGTTCATCTTTCTCTTGAGCAGGAAGAGATCCAGAGCACCTAAGGGGGATAAAGGCGGGAGCCTGCCGCCCACTCTTAACTTACCCTTGATTTCATATATGGTTTTTCCTCTCGTGTACGTCGGTGTGGTATGTAACCCATAGGTATCAATTAATGCTTGAATCCTAGATTGATTCGCTCCTATCCATTGAGCGCCTAAATCTAGTACTTGTCCATCCTTTGTTCTGATCGTATGGATTCTGCCTCCGGGACGATCTCTCGCTTCGAGTACAACAAACGAACACTGATTTCTTTGGCACTCCAAAGCCGCAGATAATCCTGCCATCCCGGCGCCAACAATCACGATGTCTACTTTTTTGGTCATAGTCCTCCTTGTTCCTATGTAATAAGCCTTAAACTCAGTTTATTCATTTCTATTTATGCCAAACCTATGCGAGTGCTTTTTCTTTCCAGGTTAGGGTCCTGTTCTTTTAGTTTCCGGCGGAAATGGAGCGAGTATCGGCGAATTTAACAGATTGACTGGCAAATATCGTTCTCGTTCCGGCGAATTTTGTGAAATACAGGCAAGTATCCCAAAAAGGAACTTGTTGAGCTTGGAGGTCATAGGGTATTCTTAACAGATATAGATGGAATACGCCTCTCTCCATGGTGCTTTCGTCCATCTCCATTAGAAATACCGGCGAGTTTTCTATTTTACCAGCAACTACGATGGTTTTACTGGCATATAAGGGATGTTTACCGGCAACTGACTATTTGGATACACAAAAATACCCAACGAGGTATCTGTAATCCATTCAAAAAAGACCCTTAACGCTAGGGTCTTTCGCTGTCTATCAGGCTCTTATTACGCTCTCGAATTTTCCTTTATGCGTACCATCACAAAAAGGTTTTTTTTCCGACAATCCGCATCTGCATAAAGAAATGGAATTCCCTGTTTCAATGGGGTTTCCTTTCCCGTCTAATAAAGTGAACTCTCCTGTTATGCGTAAGGATCCGTTATCATTCACCTTAATTTCAGTCATCATCATTCCTCCTAAACATTGAGTATAGAAGTTAGTATGTCACTTCCCCAATTCTGCCATGCCTTCAATGATGCGAATCATACGATATAACTCTTTGTTAATGGGAGTAGGAACCCCGTATTTCTCCCCCAACTCGCACACTTTGCCGGCAAAGTATTCGACCTCTGTTTTTCTTCCTGCTTCCACGTCTTGCAGCATGGAGGTTTTACCTTGGGGTGAAAGATTGTTTAAAATGGGCCAAAACTTTTTCAGGTCATCCTCTGTTAAATGTACTCCTGCCTTTTGCGACAGGACCACCACCTCGCGCATAGCAGACTCTACCCACTCATAGGCCATCGGCAAGGATTGGAAGACGCCGTAGGGTGCTTTTAATACGGCAGAAGTCTGGTTAATTCCAACGTTGATCATAAACTTCCACCACATCGTATGGGTGATGTTTTCAGAGATTTTATAATGAATCCCAGCTCGCTCCAATAGATCTTGAACAGCTTGTACGTCGGGTGACAGCTGATTATTTTTTTCGCCAAATTCAATTCTTCCTAGTGTACTGAACTGGATTTCATTATTTTTTCTAACCGCATCGATTTCGACGCTCATACTGAAAAGAATATGATCATTCTGGTAAACAGAATAGATTTCCTCTTCACTTGAAATTCCGTTTAGTAATGACAAAATGATGGTCTCAGGTCCAACGTGACGCTTTATATCCTCCATCGCTTGAGGCAGCTCCGCATTTTTTACGGCAAAAATCACGAGGTCAGCCGGAGCCGTTGGTGTTTCGGGCGTCATATAATTAAAATGATACACCCGTTCGTTAACCCTTATTCCTTCGTTTTCATTTCTTTGTATGCGTTTTT
>JBEQAI010000339.1:0-4243 GCA_041640415.1 Ammoniphilus sp.
CTGAAATGTTTGAAAAGGTCAAGCATGTCGAGCAGTTTGGCATACAAATTTCCTCAAGCCAAGTCGAGGTCAATTGGAATGGGGTTCAAGGGCATAAGAACGGAATTGTAAAAAAGCTGGTTCAAGGCATTGGCTATTTAATGAAGAAAAATAAAATCAAAGTCATAAGGGGGAAAGCTTCCTTTCTGGACGGGTATCGCATCCAGGTAAACGATGCAGACAAACAAGAAGTAGTTGAGGCAGATCAAGTCATTATTGCTTCTGGTTCGGAACCGGTTTCATTGCCCTTTGCCCCTTTTGATGGAGAATGGGTCATTCATAGCGGACAAGCCATGTCACTGCCCTCCATCCCATCCTCCCTGCTGATTGTTGGTGGAGGTGTGATTGGCTGTGAGTTCGCGAGTATTTATAGTCGGATGGGAACCAGAGTCACGATAGTAGAAATGGCTGACCAACTTCTTCCGGGAGAAGATGCAGACATTGCTGCTGTGCTTCATCAAGAGCTGGAGAAGGTCGGCGTTCAGATTTATACTTCAACGGCTTTAAAAAATCTGAATGCTAATGAGAAGAAGGCTGTATTTGAAAATAAGAACGGACTTCATGAACAGAGCGCGGATTATGTATTGGTTTCCATTGGAAGAAAACCTAGAACGGCTGAATTAGGTTTGGAAAAGATAGGGGTTCTCTTTTCAAGTCAAGGGATTCAAGTCAATGAACATATGCAAACCAATATCCCTCATATTTATGCTTGCGGTGACATCGTTGGCGGAATCCAGCTGGCCCATGTTGCCTTTCATGAAGGAACGATTGCCGCTTCCCATGCTTGTGGACAAGATGTGAAAGTAAACTACCGAGCTGTTCCTCGCTGTATTTATACATCCCCTGAAATTGCTAGTGTTGGAATGACGGAAAAACAGGCAAGAGAGCAATATGGAGATATTCGGGTCGGGGAATTCCCCTTCGCCGCCAATGGTAAGGCATTGATTCTGAATGAACAGATAGGAAAAGTAAAAGTCATGGTAGAGCCACAATTTAATGAGATCATTGGCATCTCGATCGTTGGGCCCCGTGCTACCGAATTAATCGGGCAGGGCACGGTCATGCTGCATGCGGAAATGACGGTGGATGTGATGGAAAACTTTATAGCCGCGCACCCAACGCTGTCCGAGGCGATACATGAAGCACTGTTAAGCACCGTCGGTCACGCTGTGCATAGTTAGGAAACACGATTTAATTTGAGAGATAGAAGATGAGATGGAAAGTCAGCCCTTTTAAATGCTTATCGAACCTTATAAAATACCCCACTGCGGTGGGGTTCATATTTAACCATGCAACTGGACAATAACCCTTATTAACCAGGAGGTAATAAAATTGAAACTTATGGGTAAAGTGGCGATTGTTACTGGAGCAGGCAGAGGAATCGGCAGAGGAATTGCGTTAAGATTAGCCGAAGACGGAGCCGATGTTGTCATCAATGATATCAATGAAGAATGGGTCAATCAGGTGGTTAAAGAGATCCAAAATCTGGGGCGCAGGACGATGGGCATCCTTGCAGATGTAAGCGTTAGCAAAGAGGTTTATGGAATGGTTGATCAGGTTGTACATGAGTTTGGAAAATTGGACATTATGGTGTCCAATGCAGGAATAGCGCAAGTTAAGCCAGCCATAGAGATAACTGAAGAAGATTGGGATAGAGTATTCTCAGTGAATGCAAAAGGGGTATTTTTGTGTGCTCAGGCTGCTGCTAAACAAATGATCAATCAAAAAGGTGGAAAAATCATTAACTGTGCAAGTATAGCGGGACACTCAGGATTTAGCTTATTGTCGCATTATAGTGCAACAAAATTTGCTGTTGTTGGGTTTACACAGGCTCTAGCCAAGGAGCTGGGACCATACGGTATTACCGTCAATGCCTATTGTCCAGGAATTGTTGGTACGGATATGTGGGATCTTATTGACGAGAAAATGGGGGAATATCTGGGTCTAGCAAAAGGGGAAACGTTGAAAAAATACTCGGAGCTGATCACGCTCGGTAGGGTAGAAAGGCCTGAGGATGTCGCATGTCTAGTTTCCTATCTTTCATCTAGTGATGCAGACTATATGACGGGTCAGTCTATTAATATCTGTGGCGGGATAGTCATGAGTTAAATATGGGAGAATTACCATTTATTATTAAGCAAAGTTGTATAACGAGGGAATAAAATAGACAGCGAATCAAGGGTCGGCGGTTCTAGAATTTTGTTCGGCATAGAGGATGTTAGCAGTGGGAGTCGTTCGTTTTAATATTGGATTCAAAAATTTATTTTTAGGAGGATCACATATGAAAGCTGCGGTATGGTATGACATTCGCAATGTCCGAGTGGAAGAAGTGAAGGAACCGAAGATTGAACCTGGAATGGTAAAAATTCGCGTGAAATGGTGCGGCATTTGCGGAACGGATTTACATGAATATATTGCCGGTCCCATTTTTCTTCCTACGGAACCCCATCCTTTAACGAATGAAAAGGTTCCTCTTATTCTGGGACATGAATTTTCCGGCGAGGTCATTGAAGTGGGAGAAGGAGTAGCCCGGGTAAAAGTTGGCGACCGTGTGACTGTAGAACCAGTACTGGCATGTGGGACTTGTAAGCCATGTAAAAATGGAAAATATAATGCTTGCGATCAACTTGGTTTTCACGGGTTAAGTGGTGGGGGAGGCGGCTTTTCCGAAATCACCATGGTTAAAGAATCCATGGTACATAAAATACCAGATAATATGACCTACGACCAAGGAGCTTTAGTTGAACCAACAGCGGTCGCGGTACATGCTGTTAGAGAAAGTAAGTTGAGGGCAGGAGATACCTGCGTCGTTTTTGGTACAGGTCCCATTGGGTTGCTCGTCATACAAGCGGCTAAACTGGCTGGTGCTAGTTGTATCATTGCTGTTGATATCTCAGAAGAAAGACAGAAAATGGCTAGAGAACTCGGAGCTCATTATACCATTAATCCGTTAAACGAAGACGTCGTTCAAACTGTTCATCAAATCACAGATGGTGGAGCCGATGTATGTTTTGAAGTGACAGGTGTTGAACCATGTATCAATGATGCCATTAATAGTTCGAAAACCGATGGTCAAGTTATTGTTGTAAGTATATGGGAGAAGCCAGTATCCATCCATATGAACCATTTTGTATTAAAAGAACGCCAATTAAAGGGAATCATCTGTTATCGGGATATTTTCCCCTCGGTAATTCAGTTGATTTCGGAAGGGAGATTGGAAGTTGATCCGATGATTACTAAAAAGATTACTATCAATAATATAGTTGAAGAAGGGTTTGAAGAATTAGTTAAAAACAAATCGCATATAAAAATTCTTGTTTCACCTGATTCAATGTAATACTTGGTGTATACGTAACTTTTATGTAAAGGTGTTGATTATGATAAAGGAGATGTTCATTCATATTCCGAAAAACTTAGCGATGGAGAAAATTATTCAATTTGTAAATGAGGCAAGCACGTATGAAAGTGATGTCATCATTGATATGAGTCATTTTAAAACCAATGCGAAGAGTCTTCTGAGCTTTTCTTTAGCAGTTATTAAAAGTAAACACATTAGGATTCGAGCTGACGGACCTGATGCATTAGAGGCGATAGAGCATCTATCTAGTGTTTTTAAACTGGAGGAAATCGCATAGAAGATAAGGAGACGAGGATGTATGACACCTTTTTTAGGAGAAATGGTTGGGACGATGATCCTTATGATTTTGATCGGGGGCGTTGTAGCAGGGGTTCTTTTGAATAAATCTAAAGCACAAAATTCAGGGTGGATCGTAATTACATTTGGAGCGGGCTTAGCAGTCACGATCGCGATTTACATTGCAGGAGGAATTAGTGGTGCGCATTTAAATCCTGCAGTTACGTTGGGTTTGGCTACAATTGGTTTATTTCCTTGGACTATGGTTCCAATCTATATTTTAGGCCAAATGATGGGTGCTATTTTAGGATCGACCGTTGTGTTCTTACTTTACTATCCGCATTGGGAGGAAACAGAAGACCCAGAGTTAAAATTAGCTGTTTTTTCAACAAGCCCTGCCATTCCAAATCCGTTTGCGAATCTTTTAAGTGAAATAATTGGCACGTTCGTTCTGGTATTTGGCGTCTTGGGCATTGGGGTAAATAAATTTTCAGAAGGACTTAATCCATTAATTATTGGACTTTTCGTTGTTGGTATCGGTCTTTCTCTTGGTGGACCAACTGGATATGC
>JBEQAI010000340.1:0-4230 GCA_041640415.1 Ammoniphilus sp.
AAACTTGCCATGACCGCATTTTTGCCTGTGTATAACTCTGTGAGTAGTGTGGAAAAGAGGGTAATTTTCGATGATTTTGAATATTATATCCACAATCTTAGCTTTTTTCTGTGTATTCCTGACTAGTTCCGTCAGTGCGGCTCAACAAGATACGACAAATCGCGTAATGGTTATCCTCATAAATCACCTTTCTCTTGAGGATATCCGTACCATGCAAACGATGGACTCTGGATCTTGGTTGAATCAGGGGATTGTGGGAGCCATGAACCTGCGGACAGCAGCTGAAATGAATGAGTGGAATAATCTGATTACGATCAGCAGCGGTACGCGTGCGGTGGGGAATGCGAGTGCTGGTACCGCCTTTATGGGGTATGAGAAGATAAACGGAATTCCTTCAAAAGAGGTTTATCAACAACTAGTCGGCAGCAGTGTGCAAGAAGCCGATGTTTTGATCCCTAGCTTCAAGCAGCTTGTGGATAATAATAAAAACCAGCCCTATTCTATTACTCCAGGACTATTAGGAGAAACCATAAAACAGCGAAATGGGCAGGTTTTCGTTTTTGGAAATTCAGATAAGGGGGAGGACCACGTTCGTTTTGCCCCTCTGCTAGGGATGGATAGCCGGGGTATCGTAGCGCATGGGGATATTTCTAAAAGAACCACACAGGCGGATCCCGAACGGGTCTATGGGTTATCCACAAATTATCCCTATCTGTTGGAAAAAGTGCAGAACCATCGCAGCCAAGCCGCAGTCATGGTGATTGAGTTGGGGGACTTATATCGCTTGTATTCGATGAAGCAGGCGATGGATGAAGCTCATTTTGCGAAAAGGAAAGAGCAGGTGCTGGAAGAAACGAATGATTTCATGAACCAGCTCTTGAAAGGTCGGACAAAGGAAGAACTTATCCTCATGGTTACCCCCATGGTCCATTCCGATGCCCATGCCTCAAAGTCGATGATGAGTCCGTTTATCCACATAGGTGGGCATAGGGGGGAAGGAAGTCTTTCTACCCCTACAACTCGACAAGCGGGAATTATCGCGAATGTAGACGTGGCCCCGACCATTTTGCATTGGCTAGGTATTGAGGCTCCATCCGATATGATCGGCAGGCCTATCGAGGTTACGGGAGAGCCTGTAGGTTTCTGGTCGGAGTGGGAGCAGATCAAGCATATTTATGGGACGCGCTCAACCGTTTTATACGGGTATGTAACGTTTCAGGTGGTTGTGTTAATTTTATCTGCCGCATTCTGGCTGCTCGCTAACCCTGCCCACCGGATGTATGACTGGGTAAACAGAGGGTTGCGGTTTTTATTAATCGTAATTACCTTATCACCCTTTTTATTTCTCATTCTGCCTTTGTTTCCTGTGATGCAAGCGAGGCTGACGATTGTCTTTTTGTTGATCCTTGGCACAGGTCTTTCGGCGGCATTAATTCGGCTGCCCTTCCCCTGGCTATTCTTGATCATAAGCCTCGTCAACTGGGTGCCGGTCCTTCTTGATGGCATCGGAGCTCAGTCCGCCCTGATGAAGCGATCTTATCTAGGTTATGATCCGATTATTGGCGCCCGATATTATGGGATTGGAAATGAATACATGGGGGTTGTGATCGGAAGCACGATATTGAGCTTCGCCATGCTCCTTGAGCTAACCAAGAGGTATATCAGAACCATCCAAGGGTTGGCCTTAACGGTGTTTGGTCTTTTTCTTTTGTTTTTTTCCTCTCCTAGGTGGGGGACCAATGCAGGAGGTGCCATTACCGCGATTACCGCGTATAGTACAACATTTATCCGCCTTTTTGATATTCGAATCAATAAGCGTCTAGTCGGTTGGGTAGTGATGATTGTTATAGCGGGGATAGGGGTTCTTTTTGCCATGAACATGACCGCAGTAGACCAAGCGCAGTCCCACATTGGACGTGCGATGCAGAAGCTGGTATCCGGCGATTGGCAGGAAATCTGGAATATTATCGAGCGGAAATGGGCCATGAACTGGAAGCTCATTGGCGTGTCGTCCTGGAGCAAGGTCTTTATTACTTCCCTCCTTGTTCTAGGGGTTTTATGCTACCGACCTGCCGGGATGATTGGGAGACTGAGCAGCAGATATCCTTATGCCGTCAGAGGATTTTTTGGGATTATCATTGGAGCTTTTACCGCCCTTGCAGTCAATGATTCAGGCATCGTAGCGGCAGCAACGACTATTATTTACATGGTAGTACCCCTGCTGTTTCTTGGCTTGAAGGAGAAGATGGGGGTAGGAGCTAAAGCATATGAGGAAGAGAGCATTGAAACTCCTGGTCTTGAGGCTAATGCGAGTCCAATCGCCCATAATCCCTCAGATTGACATTGGTTATTTGGAATCAATACAGGGATGTGAGCATCACTTGTAATTTTATATGAAAATCCCCAAGAAGAGAAAAATTGGCTATGGACATTATTACAAGCTATATACTTATGGTACCTCATCCGAGTGATCCTCCCGGTTCAGGGCACGAACCGCGCTCTTGCGGTACCCCAACCGAGCGATCCGCCCGGTTCAGGGCACGAACCGCGGTTTTGCGGTACCTCAACTGAACGATCCGCCAGTTTCAGGGCACGAAGAGGGTGCCCCCAAATGGGGACACCCTCTTCTTTATTCCTGCAGCAGCTCCCACTCTTCCATGAGTGATTCTAAGTGCTGCTTTTTGTCTTCTAGCTGCTGGTTAAGTTCATGGGCTTTCAGTGGATCTTCAAAGGTTTCGGGCGCACAGAGGAGCTCTTCTAAGGAAGCAATCTCGGTTTCCATTTCCTCGATCTTTTTCTCGATCTCCTCGATTTTTCGCAGGCGTTGCCTTTCTTTCTTCTGTTGTTCTTTATCCTGCAGGAAATTCTCTTTATCTGAGGTTCGACGATCTTTTTCGTCGGCTTGTTCTTGCATAGGGGAAGGGGTCTTGCCGAGCTCCTCTAGCTCCGTTTTCTTTTCCAAAAAGTACTCGTAGTTGCCTAGATAACTCACCGCTCCATGTGGACCCAGTTCAATGACCCGGGTTGCCATTTTGTTTAGGAAGTATCGGTCATGGGAAACGAACAGGATCGTACCGGGATAGTCCTCCAGTGCGTTCTCCAGCACTTCTTTGCTGTAGATGTCCAAATGGTTCGTCGGCTCGTCCAAAATCAAAAAGTTGGAGTTCTGCAGCATCAGCTTCGCTAAGCTGACTCTTGCTTTTTCTCCACCGCTTAAAGTAGAAACCTTCTTGAGCACATCGTCCCCGCTGAACAAAAAATTGCCGAGAACCGTGCGGATGTCCTTTTCTGGCATGAGGGGGTAATCATCCCAAAGCTCCATGAGTACGGTTTTGTCCCCTGTGAGCTCTTTTTGCTCCTGATCGTAATACCCGATGGATACATTGGATCCAAGAGTGATGGATCCGGCTAAAGGAGTCAGCTCTCCTACGACCGTTTTGAGTAAAGTCGATTTTCCAATCCCGTTGGGGCCAAGCAACGCTACGCGCTCGCCGCGATCGAGCTGGAAGGAGAGGCCGGAACTCAACGTTTTCTCTGGATAGCCTACGGATAGCTCTTTGATTTTTAAGACTTCATTCCCGCTTACCCGCTCAATGTCAAAGGAAAAGGAAACACGCTTATCCGATGTAATAGGGCGGTGGACCCGATCGATCTTGTCGAGCATTTTTCTTCGGCTTTGGGCGCGCTTCGTGGTGGAGGCACGAGCGATATTGCGGGCGATAAAATCTTCGATGCGGTTAATTTCGGCTTGCTGCTTCTCGAACATCGCGAGCTGTCTCTCGATATCTTCTGCCTTCAGATCAAGGTAGCGCGAATAGTTTCCAACGAACCGCTTGCATTGCGTTCTTTCAATTTCGTAAATGATGTTGACAAGGGCATCTAGAAAATAACGGTCATGGGAGACCACCAGAACGGCCCCATTATAGTTATGAAGATATCGCTCGAGCCAGGTTAGCGTTTCGATATCTAGATAGTTGGTCGGCTCGTCCAATACCAGGATGTCAGGGGTACTGAGTAAGAGCTTGCAGAGAGCCAGGCGGGTTTTTTGTCCGCCGCTTAAGGAAGATATAAAGGTTTGATAATCCTCTTCATAAAAACGCAATCCATGAAGGATACTGCGGATATTGGCTTCATATTGATATCCGCCCTTTTCCTTGAAACGGTCGGAGAGAGCCGAGTACTGGGCGAGCAGCTGTTCATATTCTTTTTCAGGAAGAACTTGGCCCATTT
>JBEQAI010000341.1:0-4228 GCA_041640415.1 Ammoniphilus sp.
AGCCGGTGACCTAATAAAGGAACTCGGGTATAGCTCCCTTCTTCAAGCTTATTTATTAAGCATTCTACAGCCATCGTACCAATCTCTTCAATAGCATATTCTACGGTCGATAATTTAGGTGTAATATATTTAAGCACATCAATATTATCAAAGCCCATTAAGCCGACATCATCAGGGATCTTATATCCTTTAGTTTTTAAATAATTCATCACCTCAAGAGCATAATTATCACAAGAGCACAAAATGGCTGTTCTTTTATCGCCTTTCAACTGAATTTGATCCAAAGCGGCAATATAATCTTTCTCAGTAATGATCAATGGGTCAATCGACACGCCGTTTTCGTGTAGCCCTCCCATTAAGCCATGGAGTCTTTCCTCCTGCGTGTAGATGTTTGTCAACCCACTATAAGCCAAAGGTGGACAAATATAGACAATTCTCTCATACCCTCTATCCAGTACACAGTTGACTGCATCTTTCATCGCTAGTCGATCATTGATGCCAATATAACTCCAATCGTCGGAAATGTGGTTGCATATGGTTACAAGTGGAATCTTTAAGCTTTTTAAATAGGCGTTAAATTCTTCCCCCTTGTTAACCGAAAACAAGATGATTCCATCCACCTTTCTATTAATAAGGTGCTGGATAAGCTTTTTTTCATTTTGCGGATCTTTGTCCGTTAGTACTAAATGCACAAAGTATCCATATTCCTTGGATCTACCTTCTATGGCATTCATCAATTGAGAAAAAGAACGATTATACAGGTCAAACAATACCACTCCTAGGGTCATTGTCTTTCCCTTTGCTAGGCTCCTTGCCATATGATCAGGCTGATAATTTAATTCTTTTGCAACCTCCAGTATTTTTACTTTCGTTTTAGGATTAATGCCCGATCGACCATTTAATGCCCGGTCAACTGTACCTGGTGAAACCCCACAAATGTTAGCAATTTCTTTAATCGTTACTCCCATAAGGTCCTCCTCTCTTTAAATGTTAAACCTTGTGAATATTCTGCACATTGTGTGCGTACACAATTAAAGTTACCATTTGGATGGTTAAATGTCAATCACTCTCAATTCCTTACAATTGATAGTATAATTATGGGACTTTTATCCATCATCCTTTTGACTCTATGTTTTCTCCTTGTCCCGTCCTCGCTATTCATTATCGGCAGTCTAGCTGCACACTGTGTTTTTAGGTTATGTAGCCACAGCTTTCAAAAAATTGAACGATTGAGACTGGAAGGCGAAAGTGAAGAGGTAGCCCAAGCAGGAAAAAGTTCTGCAAGATAAAGAAAACGCTAATCCAATAGGCTCGATCTTAACCGGGCTTTTGGATTAGCACATTGGTTCTCCTATCGCTTACAATCATCAAATTTATCCTAGCTCCCACAGCTTTTCCTCATTGATAAAACGCAAGATCGTATAGCGATCCCGTATATGATAGGCCTCTGTTAGGGATCTTCTGACCCACTCCGGAGATATTCCGAGTTCCTCCGGTGAAGAAGGTGCTCCAGCATCTATCAATAACTTCTGTAAAATATTCGGATCAGGAACAGCTTCAATCCATTGTTTCATTTCATAAAAGTAAGGAGCTAAACCGACGATTCGATTCGGATCCAATTGGCTGAAGACACGCTGATATAAACCGGCAATAATAGCTGTGGCTACCCCTACTTTTGCTCCGTGCAAGACTTGGCGCTTGTTGGTTTTCATGAATTCCATCTCCCAATAATGGGACAGATGATGCTCAGCGCCAGATGCAGAGCGAGAATGCCCCACAAGAAGCATCGTTAAGCCCGATTCAATCAAGGCTTGCATCAGCACTTGGATCCCTTCTTCCTTGTTCTCCATAATCTCTTCTTTATGCCGAATACAGGACTCAAGAGCTTGCTGAGTCCGATGCACAGCTGTCAAACAATAAGGTTCACCAGCCAGGAGATGAGAAAATCGCCAATCCACCAAGGATGTATATTTCGCCAACATATCCCCAAAGCCCGCTGCCGTTAGACGGTTAGGGGCTGAGCAGAGAACATCCAAGTCGGCAAACACAGCGATAGGCGAAGTCGCTTGATAGGTATGTTTGGTGGCCCGAATGATTAATGGTGCACCTGCCGAAGTAAAACCATCTACAGATGCTGCAGTAGGAACAGCTATAAACGGCTTAGCCATTTTATAGCTGACAAGCCGTACAATATCATGGAGGGTCCCGGCTCCTACAGCTAGCAATGCCTCAACTTCGGAAGAGGTTTCCAGGAACACCTGCATAAGAGAGGCTTCATCCGCTACAACATCTCCTTGCCGATCCGGCTGGATGATACAAACGTGATGCGTAATCCCCGAGTCTGATAGAAAATGGCTTAACACACTACCGGCAGCCTGATAGGTATGTTGATCCGCCACCATCATGACCTTGCGAAACCCTCGGGATTCCAAAAAGGGGCCCACTTTTTCCAGAGCCTGCCGTTCAATAAAGATATCCATATCGATAGGATAATGTCGTTCACAAGAACATTCCATTCGTCATTTCCCCTCCCTTAAACCAATAAGAATAGGCAGATGCTCATCAGACATCTACCTATTAATGAACTATGAGAGCAGAATTACTTCTGCCCGTAGTAGGCATTCGCGCCATGCTTGCGGAGAAAATGCTTATCTAAAAGGGCATGACTGATCGCGCCAGTTTCAGGATTCAATTGAATCGTGCGATAGGCGATTTTTGCGACCTCTTCCAATACAACAGCATTATGTACGGCATTCGAGGCATTTCTCCCCCACGCAAATGGACCATGATTATTTACCAACACCCCAGGCACCTGCATCGGATTGATGCTTTTGAAGGTCTCAATGATGACCTTTCCCGTTTCGAGTTCATAAGCCCCTTCGATCTCTTCATCGGACATCTTCCGCGTGCAGGGAACCTCGCCATAAAAATAATCCGCTTGGGTAGTCCCAAAAGAAGGAATCGCTCGGCCCGCTTGCGCCCAGCTTGTTGCCCACGGGGAATGCGTATGCACAATGCCGCCGATCTCCGGAAACGCCTTATAGAGAGCCAAGTGAGTGGCTGTATCGGACGAAGGTCTGAATGTCCCTTCCACGATATTTCCTTCCAGGTCTACGACGACGAGATCATCCCGCTTCATCTCCTCATAGGAGACTCCGCTCGGTTTAATGACAACTAAGCCCATTTCACGGTCAATTCCACTCACATTTCCCCAGGTAAACGTAACAAGACTATAGACGGGCAGCTGCAAATTTGCCTCTAGCACCTGTTGCTTCAATTCCTCTAACATGCGATTGCTCTCCTCTCCTTTGGTTCATTGCACATCACCGAAAAAGCTCCCCCGGCCATCACCGAGGAGGCTCTTCCCGGTGGCTTATCCTAGATGTCCTAGCGATTGCGCCAGTAGATGTCATTCCATCTCAACTCATTACGGAACGATAATGGAGACGTATTCTTATCGATGATCACACACTCGATTCCCGTCATCTCCGCCCAATCCACCAGCTGCTCCGAATTCACGACATAGGAGAAGCACGTATGATGTGCACCTCCCGCATGGATCCAAGCTTCGGCCGAATCGCTGAGGGAAGGCTGCGGTTTCCATAGAACTCTGGCAACAGGAAGTTTTGGCATATCTTTTTCCGGCTTCACGGCATCCACTTCATTCACGATGAGGCGGAAGCGATTTCCGATATCAACGATGGATGCATTGACCGCAGCGCCTGCATTTCCGTCGAATACCAGACGTGCTGGATCTGCTTTTCCTCCGATGGAAAGCGGATGAACCTTAATACTCGGTCGGGTAGCCGCGATCGTTGGGCAAACCTCGAGCATATGGGCTCCCAGTACGAGTTCATTACCCGGTTCAAAATGATAGGTGTAGTCTTCCATAAAGGATGTCCCCTTGCCGCCGGCAATGATTTTCATCAGGCGTACCAAAGCAGCCGTCTTCCAGTCTCCCTCACCTCCGAAGCCGTAACCGGCAGCCATCAGGCGCTGAACCGCAAGCCCCGGCAGTTGTTTCATCCCATGTAGATCCTCAAAGGTGGTCGTAAAGGCACCGAAGCTGCCTTCCGCCAAGAAAGCCTTCATCCCCAGTTCCATGCGCGCTTGCTCCCGGATGGATTCCCATGCCGCCCCTTTGGCAAGAGCTTCCTCCCCGATGTCATAGAGCTCGGTATATTCTTCTAATAGCTGATTGACCTCTCCGTCTGAAATATCACGTATG
>JBEQAI010000342.1:0-4217 GCA_041640415.1 Ammoniphilus sp.
ATGGTTTTATTCATTTTCTTTTAGAAAATTTAAACTTCCGACAAAATACAACAGATATCGTTTTGCGTGTATTCCTAGTGATATACTATAATAAAGAGAAAAGGATCGGAGGGTGAAAGAAACGGTGCAAAATATTAAACTCACAGAACAAGACATAGTGAATGCAATTTGCCTATATATTGCAGATAAGAAGCAGATTAACCCGCAGGATGTGGAAGTAGAACTCATGTGGGACGAAGATTATGGTTTCTCCGCTGAAGTGGAAGCTCTTCAGAGAAAACAGGTGTTAATTGAAGCCAACATGATTGAAGCCATTCGCTTTTGGATACACCATCAGCTTCAGCGAGATCCATTCGGAGCGGCTCTGGAATTGGTATTGGATGATGAAGAAGGGATCATTGCCAACGCGCGTTACTAATATGCAAATATTGACAAAAGCACCATCCATTGGATGGTGCTTTTTCTTTTCGGCAGGCATTTTCCAACCTAACATGGGAAAAATAATTCCTATCTATTTCTATCCCAACTGGCTTTGTAGAGGTGATAAGCATGTTCCAGACCATGATCTTGCCCTTATGGGGATTAGTAGATCAGATTTATTACCAATTCAATCGCCTTCAGTTAATCGATATAGAGGAGCAAAATGTTTTTCGTGTCAGGCTGTCAACCTACCGTGGTGCCCCTTTACATTTGGAAAGCGGGGAAGTCATTCGTTCCGGAGACCTTTTACTTAAAATTCACCTGTACAATTACCAATTGATGAAACAAATGTGCCATTTGGAATCGGATATCCGGCGGGCGCTTTTTGTCTATGAAGCGGTGGAGCATTCCTTGCCAGGATTGGCGAAATACCTAAGCGAACACCCAAGATCCGATGAAATTAAGGCCGTGCTGGGAATCACCGTACTCAACCGCGGGATAAAGAGGCTAGGTTTTGAGTCATTTCAGTTGCACAATCACTGGTATCGGGCATGGAAAAAAACATATATGATTCCCATCTACTGTTTATGTCATGGCCAATGGTCCTTGCCCAGCTTGCAAAAATTGGAGCCGAAGTTTGTGGTCATGAGTCGGGCTCAATTACTGCAAAGGTTCTTGAATAATCTGGAATTGAATCGTACAAAATGAAAAATATGGTCCTGTTTGGGGGGACGGCATGAGAACAGTAAAAAGTTTTACAGCTGACAATGAATTTGTTTTAACTGATCAAATAAATATGTACGCCAAAGGCAATGAATTAGACGTGGTGTCCCTTCAAACCCATGTTGTGGAGAAGGAGGGGCGTATCATGTTTAGTGCATTTGTTGTTTATGAGTGGACCGAGGAAGCGGGATCATAAGGGGGTGACAGCTTGTTTCCCAAAAAAGTAAAGTCGGCAATACGTGGAACTGTGGTCGTCGACCGTAAGACGAAGCAGTTGCTGAAGCGAATTAAGCCCGGACAGATTGCGATTTTGGACCATGAAGACCTTGATGAAATTGCGGCAAGGGACCTTGTCGCAGCTAAAGTAAAAGCTGTGGTAAATATGGCGCAGTCCATGTCTGGCAGCTACATGAGTGTTGGTGCAAAGATTTTGTTGCATCATGGTATTCCTTTATTTGATTGTGAAAGAGCTCTAGAAGCGCTGCAGGACGGAGATCATGCAGAAATTCGTGAAAATCTACTGATTAGCCAAACTTTTTCCTTACATTTGCGTGAAGTAACAGAAGAAGAGATTTCAGAAAAAATGAAGCTAGCTGAGAAGAATTTGCAAAACAGACTAAACCTATTTGTTGACAATACCCTTACTTATGCGCATAAGGAAAAAGATTATTATTCAACCCCTCTCCCGAACCTTCCTCTTAAAGTAAAGATGAGATCCAAGCATGTGTTAATCGTGGTTCGCGGCAAGCATTACCGGGAGGACTTGCGCGCCATCCGTTCTTACATAGAAGATTATAGACCCATACTGATTGGCGTAGATGGCGGGGCGGATGCCCTACTAGAGGAAGGCTGGAAACCTGATATTATTATTGGGGATATGGATAGTGTATCTGACCATGCACTTAGAACGGGTGCTGAAATCATTGTTCATGCTTACCCTGACGGTCATGCCCCTGCAAGCTCCCGCTTGGACAGCTTGGGCGTGATTTTTCATGCGCTTCCTGCACCAGGTACGAGCGAAGACGTAGCTATGCTATTTGCTTATGAACAGGGGGCTGATTGGATTGTAGCCCTTGGGGCTCATTCCAACATGATTGATTTTTTGGAAAAAGGGAGAAAAGGGATGGCCAGCACCGTATTGGTTCGTATGAAAATGGGGATGAAGCTAATAGATGCAAAAGGCGTAAGCATGCTGTACCAGAAAAGAGTAAAATGGAAAAATTTCTTCTTTTTGAGCTCTGCAGCAGCCGTGCCCGCGATTGCAGCCAGCATCATCAGCCCAGCGGTTCGTCAATTTTGGCATCTGCTTTGGCTACAACTTAAATACTTCATAATGTAGGTGAAATAGATGATCACGCTTCGCTATCATATCATCAGCATTTCTGCCGTCTTTCTATCGCTAGGATTAGGAATTATTTTGGGAGGCAGTATAGGTCAAAACTGGATTAATGAAAAGCAGCAAACCTTGCTCCTAAGTCTTGAAGAAAAGTACGATCAAGCAGTTAAAAGCAATAAAGACTTACAGGAGCAAATCCAAGAGCTCAGTTATCGGATAGAACAATCAAACCAGGAATTTAGCGCTCTGGTAAGCACCGGATATCTAGCCATGTTAGAAGGAAAAAAAGTGGGCATATGGGCCCAAAAAAAGGAAGATGAACAGGTTGTTACAAACCTTTTAGATTCGGCCGGTTTAGAGGTGGTTCACGTAGGGGCTGCAAGACCTGAAGAACCGTTTCCGATTATCTTCATTGGCGAATCCCTCCCTCCTTGGTTTGCAGAGGTAGAAGAAGGGATGAGGTTTCCCTTGGCTCAGCCTCGCATGGCACCTGCTGAACAATGGGAATTGTTAAGGAAGATTCAGCTAGTTTATAAGGAGAACTATCATGAGTATTAGTGCCATTCTCCCAGCGTTTAATGAAGAGCGGAACTTGCCTGATACACTCAAGAGTTTAAGGGAAATCAGCGATATTAAGGAAATCATTGTTGTAGATGATGGAAGTCAAGATGACACCAATAGATTAGCGAGGGAGCTTGCTGACCATGTGATAGCCTTGCCTGGCAACTGTGGTAAAGGGGAAGCCATGAAACAGGGCTACCTAGCAGCGAAAGGCGAAATCGTTGTGTTCCTAGATAGTGATTTGGGACAGACAGCTAGCTTAGCTCATTTACTGATTCAACCCGTGCAGCAGGGGGTGGCCGATATGAGTATCGCCATTTTCCCTCCAGCTCAAAAAAAATCGGGTTTTGGTTTAGTAAAGGGTTTAGCTCGTACGGGAATTAAAAAGCTGACAGGGTTTCAACCCGTGTCCCCCCTATCGGGTCAAAGAGCGATGACTAGGGAAGCCGCAGATGCAGTACAGCACTGGAATGTCCGCTTTGGAATTGAGGTAGGGATGACCATCGATGTTCTTCGGGCGGGCTTGCGGGTCGTAGAAACCCCGATTTCGTTTTCACATCGTGAAACAGGAAGGGACTTGGCAGGGTTTATCCACCGAGGGAGACAGATGGTCGATGTAGGAAGGATGCTGAAGAAAAAATGGCCAACACCATAGTAATGACTATCGCCATTGGAGGAGGAGCAACATGGCTGACGCTGTCCTGGCTCTATCCCCGACTCCTTCAATTCCTGTGGAACCGGGAGATGTATAGGCCAAACTTTCAAGGTAAACCCATTCCAGTAGGGGTCGGGTGGCTCATTCCGTTTAGTCAATTTTTCGTCTGGCCATTCAGTTTGACTTCTCCTTATCTGAGCATGTGGATGGTCCAAACGCTCGTAATATGGGGAATGGCTTATGCAGGCTGGCGTGATGATCGATTGGGTGGATGGGAAGCGAAGGGGCTAAGGGGCCATTTTCTTTTATGGTGGAAGGAAGGGATCATTAGTACAGGGCTGGTGAAGGTCCTGGCAGCGTGCGTTCTTGGTGCATGGGTAAGCGTACTTTACTCTTCCTCTTGGATTGAATTCTTTCTGCATTTGTTGCTGTTGCTTCTTCTGACCAATTTGGTTAATCTGCTGGATTTAAGGCCGGGCCGGGCAATCAAAGGATTTCTTTTTATGTTCCTACTTTTGTTTC
>JBEQAI010000343.1:0-4213 GCA_041640415.1 Ammoniphilus sp.
CGAATTTTGTCGATTATCCATCTAAGTGCAAAGAAAAAGGGCCCCCTATTCAGAGAGCCCTCACGAATCAACTTAAGAAAGGAAAGATCTTACCCAAGATTCCCGTAACGTTCAACAACACCAATAAAATCAAAATTGGTGCCACTACACGCAAAACGACAATCCATGCTTTCCCAAGACCAGAACCCTCGCCGAGGTCCGCCGCTTGCAGCGCTTCCTTCGTTCCCATCACCCAACCTGCAAACAAGGCAATAAACAATCCGCCTAGCGGAAGAAGGATATTCGATCCTAAGAAGTCCATCGCATCGAAGAACCCTAACCCAAAGATCGTAAATCCGCTCCATGGTCCCATTGACAGAGAAGAAGGAATTCCGAAAAAGAAGATAATGCTTCCAATGGTCCAGGTGGCCTTTTTACGCGTCCAGCTAAACTTGCGCATAAAGTAAGCCACCGGTACTTCGAGCAAGGAAATCGCAGAGGTCAACGCCGCAATCACCAACAGCGCAAAGAACAAGATTAAGAAGAACTGCCCCGCAGGCAGCTGCGCGAACACAGCCGGGAAGGTAATAAATACAAGCCCTGGGCCTGCAGCCGGATCCATCCCAAAAGCGAATACCGCGGGGAAAATCGCCAATCCCGCAAGCAGGGCAATCACCGTATCCGCGATGGAGATGCCAAACGCTGCCTTCGGCAGGTTTTCTTTGGTCGGCACGTAGCTTCCGTAGGTAATCATCGTTCCCATCCCCAAGCTTAAGGAGAAGAACGCATGCCCCAAGGCGACAATGACAGCCGTAGCCGTCAGGGCGGAGAAATCCGGACTAAACAAAAACTCAATTCCGCTGCCCGCTCCATTCAAAGTAACACTGCGAATGGCCAAGATAACCATCAGAATCGCCAAGGTGGGCATGAGGACGCGATTCCATTTCTCAATCCCTTTGCTTACACCACCCACAACAATGGAAATCACTAATACCATAAAAAATAATTGCCAAATCACCGGACTTAAAGGCGTACTAATAAAAGCACCAAACTGATTACCCAGATCCTCAGCCGTAAGACCCAACAGGTCCCCGTTAATGGCTTTTGCCGTGTAGGCTAGCGTCCAACCGGCTACGACACCATAGAAGGATAAAATGACAAAAGCAGCAGCGACGCCGAATATCCCGGTAATAAACCAAGGCTTGCCCGGTGCAAGCTCCTGAAACGCCCCAATCGCATCTTTCTTCGTCCTTCTCCCAATCATGATCTCAGCCAGTAGAACGGGCAACCCAATCAAAGCAATACAGATTAAATAAACAATAATAAAGGCCGAACCGCCATACTGTCCCGTGATATACGGAAATTTCCAAATGTTCCCCAACCCCACAGCCGAACCTACAGCAGCCAATATAAAGCCGGTTCTCGTCCCCCACTGCTCGCGTTGCTGTTGTTGCTCGATTCCTGTTTTGCTCATTCATAGCCTCCTGTGATAAAATTAGTTGTAATCGCTTACACTTAATTAATATACGTGAATATCGAAAATATAACAATGTAGTGTCACTAAACAAATACAAAAAAAAGACAGTCCATAAAAGGTCTGCCTTACTACTCTGTAAATTGTGCCAAATAATCCAATGAAACACCGTAACCTTCCGCAATCTTTACCATAATCGTAAAAGAAATATGGACGCGCTGTCCCTTCTCTATATAGTTCACATACTGCTTAGAGATTCCGATTAATTTTGCCGCATCCTCTACCGACAATTGCTTCTCCAGCCTTAGGCGCCTTAACTCGTTTGCTAACTTCATACCTCATTCCTTTAAATTAGGTTTATGGTATACATTATAGCATGGATAACGTTTGAATAATATGATCTTTTATCAGAAAGTTTGGGAGATAAATTAAGACAACAATTGTTGTTTTTGACGTGTGGACGTGAGATAATATGTCATTATAAATGATGAGGGAATAAGCCGTGTTTACCATTCAATCCGTTTCTCAACTCATCGGGATCCCGGCAAGAACCATCCGCACATGGGAGACTCGGTATCAAGCCATTACTCCGCAACGCACGGAGCGTGGTTACCGCATTTATACGGAACAGGATATTCAGGATCTCAAATGGCTGCGGGATCAGGTTCATCGGAAAGGGACAAGCATTAAGCTTGCAGTCGAAATGTTGCACAGGAGAAAACAGAACTCCCTTCCCATGCGTTCCGAAGAGTTGGTGCAGCCCTTGGTTGATTTGCTCCTCCAATTGGATTCGCACGCTTCCAATCAACTTTTAGACTTATACTTCTCTCAATTTGATTACGAGTATGTCTTCCATCAAATCATGGCTCCAGCCCTCATTCGGATTGGAGACCAATGGGAGCATGGCGTGGTTTCCGAGTCAGAAGAGCACTTTGCTACCAATCTCTTGATCCATCGGTTCTATCAATATTTCCGGATCTTTGATGTGAACCCTTCCTTGCCGAAAATTCTATGCTTCTGCCCCGAAGGCGAAACCCATCAGATTGGGCTTCTTCTCTTTGCTTTATTTTTGCGAAAGCAAGGAGTCGACACCATCTATTTAGGTGCCGGCACCCCCTATAACGGAGGACTGAAGGAGATTATTAAAAAGAAGGACATCGAATGGTTGGCCATCTCGGTTACGATGACTAATGCTACCCCTATTTCTCAGCTCATTGAAACGATTTCAACTGATTTTCCAGAGATTAAATATATTATAGGGGGCCAGGGCTTACTGCACCCTCCTGAGCCCCTGCAAAAGTGGATCATTGGCGAAACCAAACTGGAATGGGTGGAATGGTTTAACCGTCAATTTGGTGAAAGGTGATATGGGATGAAAGATGAAACCATCGATATTAAAGAACTTATATCTTTAAAGGAACAACTCAAAGACCAGGTGATCAACCATAAATTAACCTGGCAAGAGCGGATTGAGCTATATAGTCATATTCAAGTCATTAACGACAAGATCAAGGCCAGGCAAAATGAGTAGAAAGTAAAACCAACGTTGTGGTTTTACTTTCCTTCTGTAAAAGTTACACACAGCCTGTGGATAACCATGTGTATAACTATGTGGGTAATCCTTTGTAACTTGTAGGTAAGTTGTAGGTACGTTGTGAATAACTCTTATTAGAATACTACCCACGCATTCGGCAACCATCTTCCCCGCTCATCGTCATTGCTCGATGACGTCAAGATCTTTTCCTTCGTTACCATCATGGAGGACGTCCCCCCATCCAACGCCATCGCATTCACAGCCCCGAACTCCTCCATCAGGGTAGCCATATCCGTCATCGAAGCCCCTAAGCTATGCGTCGGCTGCCTTCCATCGATCACGATAAAGATGATCGCTCCCTCCTTGGTTTGTCCCATCGCCGTTCGAGGGGCAATGCCCCAGCTGGTCGCTTCCTTCCCGGCAAAAAGATTTTTCCCGTTGACCATGAGCTGTGGCTTAAACGATACCGCGTCGCGGATGTTCATTTCTTTTACCAGTTGTTCAGCCGAATAGTTCCCCGTAATCAGTTTTCCGTCATAGGTCAAACCCACGATCGTTTCTCCTTTGCCTGTGGCTGCACTCAAGATCTTCCCATCCTGAATCACCAACCCCGAAGGCGTTTCTCCGTACCCCATCCAGTTCGGATCGTAAAAACCGCTCGCATTCACAGCAGCAAAAGCTCCCGTTCGCTCCACAAATTCACTAATGAACTCCCCTCTCGGAAGCCCTTTTCCCGAGCGCTTGGTCCCGGTGGTCTGAACCAAGTGGACTCGACTCGGATCATGCACGATCATGGCATGACCTTTAAAATAATGAACGCTGCTGATCTTCCGTTCAACAGGAATGATCTCGATAGGTTCTTTTGATGCTGTTTGTTCGGTAGGCTCTTTTTCAGTCGTCGGCAAGTCCACCGTAGTTGAATTCTCCATCTCCGGGTTGGCCATATCCTGGCGAAGCTCTTCTAGCTTTTTCTCCGGGATTAAGGTGTACTTAGCCCAATGATGATGTTGGGTCACAAGCAGACTGCCGGCTAGCCAAAGTCTAGCGTTATAGGAAGCGAAGTACCCCCCTACCATCGTAGCGATGACGATCAACCCTAGCAGCCAGGCCTTTCGTTTCGATTTTCGTTTCGTTCGTCTCTTAGACTGTACTCTTGATAATTCCACGGTTCCGTCTCCCTTGATACGTTGGTCTTCAATATAGACGAAAGTCATGGGTAAAAGGTT
>JBEQAI010000344.1:0-4212 GCA_041640415.1 Ammoniphilus sp.
AGAATATGAACCCCATTGATTCGACCGATCGCCTTAGCCTTAACCGATCCATTGCTTTCCAGGAGAAAGGGAGAATCTAACTGCATTCCGATGTTAATCGGCACTTGATGATCTTCATCCATCTTTAGCGGGCGAACCCCAGTCGCTTCCATCACTTCCTCCGGCACCGCATGTCCGAAACCCTCATAGACCTGCTCTTCCATCCCCGGTACGGCAACCATATAACGATTCCTAGAGGATGTGCGTTCCCTGGTGACAAGGGTCCCATCATTCATCACAAGGGTAACTTTGGCTTTATTCGAACCTACTCGGATAAAGTCATTGCCCTTAGGCTCGTTGTATAAGACCCATCGAATCGCCCGCAGAACCGCTGTTTTTCCTTGGTCACTAGGACCTACAATCACATTGAAGCCTTCTACAAACTCGAGCTCGGTTAGTCGGTGAGACTGAAAATCTTCAATAATCACGCGCTGAATCCATTTCATGACTCCCCAGCCTCCAATCGTTCTTGGGCTTTTGCAATCTTATCCATCACTAGATCGCGGACCGGAGCAGATATCCCTTCTCTGTTGGCCAGCTGTTCAATAATCTCATGGATATTGGCGTACTGGAATTGACCTGCCTGCTTGATTTCATCCACTATCTCATTAAGCTTCTGCTCTCGGTATATGGCTTCTTCACCCTTGCTTCGATCCAACACCTCATCGCCTTTAGGGGCAGATTGGAGAGGGATTTTCTGATATCGCAGCTTGGCATCTTCTATTTCGATGAGTACCATCTGGGGGCGACGAGCCATCTCCGCTGGATGATTGCTTAGCCTGACGAAGCCGCCGGGGTTCAAAAAAATCTTTCCATCCCTTTCCGTATCTCGAAAGCCAAGATGGTTATGTCCACATAAGGTTAAATCGGCTTCGGTACCCACGATTTGATCGATAATGGTATGGGCTACCCCTTCAATAAATCTACGATCCATCAACATGCCGTGAACCATATGGATAGCAATATCGGCATTTTCCTTCGTTACACAATAATCAAGCGTCGGATCCCGACGATCCAGATCCACGTGAAAATGCTGGCCCGTGAGCTGTACACGCGTGCCCTCCTTTTCAACATAAATCCGCTCACCGGGATGGATGATACGAATAATGCCTAATCGATTAGCCAGCCCGAGCATGGTTCGGTCCAGCGTCTGCGGATTATGGGCAAACACATCATGGTTGCCGATAATTCCGTATAAGGGACAATTCAATCGTGTAAATATCGAGAGAAACTCTCCAACAACAGAAGGGGACGGCGAGGGAACGTCAAACACATCTCCACCGTGCAACACCGCATCGACCTGATACTGATTAGCCACCTCCACCGCTTCATTGAGCTTCCTCTTTAACGTGTCGGGAAATTGATCCAGTCGGTTGGCTGGAGATGTCCCCCTAATATGGGTATCTGTTAAGTATAAAAAACGTATCATTCTTCCTCCTTACGCGAGGCAATATTCCGTTCCAAAAATGCCTCTTTCTTTGTGAAGCTTACCCTCGTCTACATAATCTTCCAGCATGGTGATGATACGGTCCCGGGTGAGCGGCATTCCCAGCTTAGCCTGCCACTCCGATACGTCAATATTGCCAGCCCCGCAAGGCAAGAGCTTCGCTTTAAGAATTTTGTCCCACATTGCATCTTGTTGACCTTTAAACTCTGTCTCCAGCTCATCAAACGGATTGAGCATATGCGGACTGCGCGTTTTGGACACACGGATGCGTACAAGAATGCTCCGGCCGGTCAGGGACGAAGAAATAAAGGCCGTACCGGAAGGCAAATAAGGAAGACGTCTAGTCTCTTCTGGAGACAAATCGGTTTCCTCTTTAATGGTTTCAATATCATTGGAGTTATTGGTCTTAAACACAAACTTGGTGGCCAACTGAGCCTTTACAGTTGAATCCAGCGTAGCAGGACGTTGGGTGGCGAGAACGAGAAACACCCCATATTTTCTTCCTTCTTGGGCAATTTCCTTTACGATATCCTTAGTCGGTGAGCGCTCATCTCCCCCTGCCGGGGCAAAGTTATGGGCTTCATCACAAACCACAATGAAAGGAGGAAATTTGGTTTCTGGATTTCTTCCTTGCTGCAATGCATCTTTGTATTCCCGTCTTTTTTGATAATAGCTGCGGGTGAGATAAGCAGCAAATAGACGAAGCTGCTTAATCGGGCCTCGGATCGTGACGACTTTGCGGGAGAGCATATCGGCCTCCACCTGACGGGCATCTCCGCGGACCAATCCGGTCAAGTCCAGCATATTCAAACGCGATAGCACTGCATCGACAGGTCCAATATGCGTAATTTTATCTTTGACACTGTTGAGCAATCGACTGAGCTCCCGACCGCGTTCGTCCGTTGCCTGAAGGCTTTTTTCTTCTTCCATCGCGGTCTTCAAGTTATAGACAATGTCACGGAAACGTTCAAAGGTCATGTTTTTGCGGTGCAGCGTTTCAACCACATTTTCCTGCAGGGGACTAAGGAAGGAGCCTAGCGAGTTCAGCAGACTGACCACATCTTGGGCCCCTAATTCTGTGAAATCAATTCCTACATCCTTCCCTAAGGTATACTGAGCCGTTCTCTTGCGAAAATCCTCAGCAAAGCCAACCGGCAAACCTTCAAAAGGCACATCGAAGGAAAGCTCAAAATGGGGGTCAAAGATGAGGGTTGGCACCTTTTTCTTAATGATCTCCTCCAGCAAAACGCGCATTCCAAAGGACTTACCGGAGCCTGATCCGCCAAAAATACCGATGTGCGGATATTCATTCATCGCTCGATAATCAAAAATAAACGGAACACCCGTTTGTTCCATTACGCCAACTCGCGTGTCATATAAGGGAGCCACGCCCGTCAATCCTTCGGGCAATTGTTTTCCTATCTCTTCCGTCCCTACCACAATCCCTAAAGTCAGGCCCTCCTCTGGATACTTTCGTATCAAGAGCTTCTCCACTTCATGGAAGGCAGGAACACGGACCATGGAACCCGTCGTTACCGGTGTCGCAACCGAATCCAGCAAGCGGATCTTGGCTACATGGATGACGTCATCCTGGATGGAATACCCTGCTTCCTCCAAGCTGGAAAGGAAGGTCTGATCGAGCTTCATTCCACTGTCCATCTCCAAGGGAATAAAGCGATTATACGATTGAGTAGAAATCACTTCTCCTTTTGGGAAATTCAAGCGTTCATCTTCGATCATCAAGATTTCATTCAAATGAAACGGCCTGTCCTTCGATGCGGCAAATACTTCTTGCGGCGTCGTAATACCGACAATATGAATCATATTGCTGTTTCTCCTTCCGTTCTTCCCTCTAGTTTATATATCTCTTCGACTTCGTTGGCTTACTAGATATTTCTCTACCCAAGCTGCAGGAAAGGTTTTTCGAACGATGGCTTCGGTTTCTTTGTAAGAAAGCTTAATTTCATGGTCAACGCGGTCAATCCAAAAAGGTACCCCGCGACCGGCATCTAAAGTGTTGGTATATAGAAAGCGGAGTGCTGTCAGCAAGGCCTGCTTTTGCTCTTGAAGTATATCGCAGCCAATAATGGAGGGATGCTTGGAGAGTCTAGCAAAGCATGTATAATAACGGCCAGAAAATCCTTTATGCTTGAGTCCTTCATCTAGCAACAACGCTTCCCCCGGTTCCAACACCCCAAAAAGAAGCTGGCGATCAAACGGCAGCAATCTACCATCCAGTTCATCAGCAAGAGATCGGGAGATAAAATTAGTTCCCACCTCTTCTATAATTCCTATGGAAAGAATGTTCTTCTGTCTTGCAAGGGCGGTATATTCCTCCCAGGCTAGGAAGGCCTTCGACTCATAGCGAACAAACCCTCCATCAAACAGAACTAAGCAAGGTTCTTCATGCTTTACCAGCTCGATCGCTGCTTCCACTTCTAACTGAGCCATTCGTTCGTCCTTGTATCGATGATAGGCTTCTTCTTCTCGCAAGTTATGTCGCTCTTGGTAGGCAGCAATGCGTTTTTTATCCCTTCGACTCATGGGAGAAACCGCGTCTCCCGCTAAATATTTATGACGCCCTGTGGTCATGGCGCCAGCCTGAAGCAAAGCTACCGTCCCAGGGTAGCTTCCACCAAAGGAGTTAGTGGAGCCATCGACGCCTGCAACTGTTCTTCCTCTTAAGTAGTCAGCAAGCTCTTGCTTGTCCATTCGCTCTACTTTTA
>JBEQAI010000345.1:0-4204 GCA_041640415.1 Ammoniphilus sp.
TAGCTACTGTTTTTCGTTACCTGGAAGCAAGCGTATGGGAGTGGCAGTGGATGGCGATCGGAACGATAGCTGGGCTAACAGGGGCTTTTTTAGACAGTGTGCTGGGGGCAAGGATCCAGCGGATGTATATCTGTCCCCGGTGCAATCGTGAGACGGAAAAGGCTGTTCATTGTGGAGAATGGTGCATCCCCATCCGGGGTTATCATTGGGCAACTAATGATATGATTAATGCCCTAAGTTCACTAGGTGGGGGATTACTGGCTTTAGTGATATGGAGTTACTTCTAAAGAGAAAGGTAAAGGACCACATGAGTGGTCCTTTTACTATATCATTTATTTGTTGAATGGTTCGTCTTGGATCTTGATAGAATCTGTAGGGCAACCCTCTGCAGCATCGTTCATGTCATCCCAAAGGATGTCAGGAATTTCTGCTACTCCATGATTATCATCAAGGGTTACGTAAGCAATTCCTTCATCATCGTAATCGTAGATATCTGGAGCTGTTGCTCCGCATGCTCCACAGGCAATACAGGTTTCTTTTTCAACCCAAGTGTATTTAGCCATTAAAAAAACCTCCTCAGATATGTTGTTGCAACTATATTTTGTCCGTTTTCAATATACATTGTATTCATAACCAAGCAAAAGATCAAGAAGGTGGGTAAAAATATTTTTTTAGGAAAAAATAAAGGATTACCCTATCAAATCAAGAAGAATATTGTCGGTTATGGTACAATGAGGTAGATATGGCAATGTCTTAAGCATGCGTAGATAGGATGATTGGTAATGGACCCAAGAATTCAACAGATGGATGATCGACTTCTTTTGCTTAACTTATATCTCACGCAGGCGATTGCCTTAGTACTGGGCATAGCTGGTCTTTATTTTTTTCACATCAGGCATGGTGTTTCGTTTGCTTCTCTGTTCAGCCTTGGGGAGAATGCGTACAGCAGTCTCGGCTGGGCACTCTTGCTTGCTGCCCTTATTATTGTGATAGAAGTCGTCCTGGTCTATTCCTTGCCTGCAGCTTATTTTGACGATGGAGGGATTAATGAAAAACTGTTCTCTAACCGGTCTATAGGGCATATCATCATCATGACTGCCGTTGTAGCAATCTGTGAAGAACTTCTTTTTCGCTTAGTTCTCCAAGATCAAATTGGACTTTTTTGGACTAGCGTACTTTTCGCTTTTGTTCATATAAGGTATATTTCCAAGTGGGTGATGTTTACAGCTGTTTTTCTAGTAAGTCTTTCTTTGGGCTGGCTATACAGTCATACAGGCAGTGTTATTGCTCCAATGGTCAGTCATTTTGTAGTGGATTTCATTTTAGCCTTATTTATTCGGTTTGACCTGCTGAAGGATAAAAAGTGATGTTGGAATGATGAGGAGAGAGGAATGGAATTAAGAAGAGTGAATCAAGATCCAGATGAAAGAAACGACCAAGAACAGGAGAAAATGATTGTAGAAGCTGAGGAGATGGAAGAAAAGGCGGATTCCGATTCCGGGATTCCCCCTAGGAGTGCAATCCATGGGAAAAAGCATAAGCCAGCAAACCCAAACCGACGCGGACGTGTTATAGCCATGCTGCTTCTTCCGATCCTCCTGTGCGGTGCAGTTTGGTGGTACTTTGGCGAGACCATCGTCAATTTTGAAGCTGTATCATCTAGCCCGCCCCCAGCGTTGCCAGTAGAGAGGGAGGAGCCCTCTTCTGTGGAGCCGCCTGCACCTCTTCAGACCGAGACTAGACCAGTGGGGAAAGAGGGGGAGGAGCAGACTGTGCCTCCAACCAATCAGGCAGCGGAGCAACCGGCAGCTCTTCCTGTAGCACCAAAGCCTGTGAAGCCTTCCTATGACCGGATTGTAAAACATAAGGTAGAGGTAGGCGAAACCTTGTATAGAATTTCATTACGCTACTATTCTACTGGCAGATATGCCGATTTCTTGGGACGTCATAATAAGCTCAAACAGCCGTCAGACCTCGTTTCCGGAACCACCATTGAGGTGCCGTTTCCACCAGTTAGGTAAGGGCTAGATAGTCAGATTCCAACAAAGTAGGGAAAGAACATGGATAATTTTGCTGTTATTGACCTTGGCTCGAACTCGGTGCGGTTAGTGCTATACCGACACGATGACACCGGTACGGTGCAGGAGATCGATAATATTAAATCGGTATTAAGATTAAGCGCCCATATCAATGATAAGAAGGAAATTAGTGAAGAAGGATTGCGAATCACATTAGAATGTCTCAAGAGATATAAAACGATATGTGAAAGTAAAGGGATTGATCATGTTCTTGGTGTTGCAACGGCTGCGATCAGACAAGCCCGGAATCAAACGCAGGTGATTCAAGCGATCTACCAAGAAACAGGCATTCCATTCCGGATTCTCACGGGGCACGAGGAAGCTTACTTTGGCTACTTGGCCATCGTAAATACCCTTGATTATCAAGAAGCAGTAACGGTGGACATTGGCGGGGGGTCAACGGAAGTAACCTACTTTAAAGACCGCCGTTTGCAACATACGCATAGCTTTCCTTTTGGAGCCGTGACCCTTACTCAGACTTTTCTCCAGAATGACCCGCCAACTCCAGCCCAAATCGATAATCTGAAGCGGTTTTTGGCTGAGCAGATCAGGTCTCAGTCCTGGATTGGAGGCTTGAATTGCCCGCTAATTGTTATGGGAGGCACCGCGCGTAACTTAGCTCGGATGCATCAGAGGAAGGTGAGCTATTCACTATCGAGTCTTCATAATCACCAACTGAACAGAACGCAGCTTCAAGAATTAATTGCTCAACTTGCGGTTATGCCTTTCGAATTAAGAAAGCAAGTGGAAGGACTGTCTAAAGACAGGGCAGACATTATCCTTGCTGGTCTCTTGGCGTTCAACGAAATCATGACAAGTGTAGGATCAAGGGAGATCATCTCGAGCAACAAGGGTTTGCGAGATGGCTTGGTGTTTGATCTGATCCTTGATGATCAAGAGAAGATCGTACCCGATGTTTTAGAGTCCAGTACAGCCCAGTTTATGAAACGGTATCGAGTGAACACAACTCATGCCCAGCATGTTTCCTTCTTAACCGGGCAAATGTTTGACCAATTAAAAGAGATGGGGCTTCACACCCTTGGCCATCGAGAACGCACACTCCTTCAGACAGCAAGTCGGCTGTTTGACATTGGACGATCCATCAACATTATTGAATCGGCGAAGCATACGTTTTATTTAATCGAGAATGTATTGCTGCTAGGAGTAACTCACCAAGAACGACTGATGATCGGTTTAATTGCCTCTTATAAGAGTGCCAAGCAGATGAAGAAAATAGCCGAGTCCTATAGCGATCTCCTGGGAAAAGAACAGCTTCAAACGGTTCAATTGTTGGGGACACTCGTTCAGAGCGGAAGAGTCATGGATCGTATGATGGATCAGAAAATAAGTCATGTATCGTTTAGCTTTGGTAAAAGCAAGATTCAAATGAGATTAAGTGGGGTCAGCGAGGAAGATTGGGTTTACTCATTAGTAAAGGATCAAGTAGGTAAATTATCAAAGTTGCTGGGTATTTCCATTCAATTAAAGACGACCTAGAAAGGAAAATGTTATGGTTTATCAATTTGTTCGATTTGTGGTACGTATGTACCTTCATTTACGCTTCAGAATCAAGATAGAAGGAGCTAATAACATTCCTGCAGATGGATGTATTTTAGCTATGAACCACCAAAGCAACTACGACTCACTGATGGTGGGTGTGCACACTCCCCGGAAAATGTTTATCATGGCTAAAGAAGAGCTCTTTAAAAATCGCTTTTTTGCTTGGTTGATCACGGAGATGGGTTCTTTTCCCGTAAAAAGGGGGAGCGCAGACTTAAAATCTCTGAAGCATACGCTTAAATTAATTAAGGATGGCAATATTTTTTCTATCTTCATTGAGGGAACTCGTTCACAAACGGGAGAAATGCAAGAGCCTAAAAAAGGTATCGGGTTTATTGTCGATAAGAGTAAAGCGCCCGTTATTCCCACTTACATCTATGGCGTTAAAGGTGGTTGGGGTTCTCCTGCAGGCGTGATTTTTGGCAGCCCTGTCTCACTAGAGGGCCTTAGCGACTACGAAGAAATTGCAGCTAAAGTAGCTAGCTCGATTGAGGAGCTTAAGCAGAGTGTGTTGAGTAGAGGGGTATAGTAGGGAGGTAAGAGGGCATGGATTTTGCTTCGATGGA
>JBEQAI010000346.1:0-4194 GCA_041640415.1 Ammoniphilus sp.
TAAAGAAGCAAGGAAAGATGGATGAAGCCGTGAGCGCATTAAGAGAACTTCTTGCGCTAGATCCTTGTCATAAGGATGCAAGAGATCTCTTGAAGGCTTGTGGCACCCAAGAGGACTAACTAGAGATAAAAGGAGAAAATCATATGTCAATTCGCGTCGTAGTAGCAGGTTCAAGAGGTAGAATGGGTCAAGAAGCAGTGAAAATGGTTTTGGCCGATCCGGAATTAGAGCTCGTAGCGGAAGTGGGTTCCCCGAAGTCAAGAGGTGAGGAAAAAGGCCCTAATGGTGTTCCTTTCCTCACCTCATTAGAAGAAGCATTGCTCACCGCGAAACCGGACGTGCTTGTTGACCTAACCACTCCTCAATCGGTAAAGGGGAATATGGAACTAGCCATTCTTCATGGCGTGAGACCCGTGGTTGGGACTACGGGGCTTTCGGCTGAGGAAATCCAGGAGCTGGACAACCTGAGCCAAGAGAAGGGGATTGGAGCCATTATCGCCCCCAACTTTGCCATCGGAGCTATTCTTATGATGAAATTTGCCAAAGAAGCGGCTCGCTATATGCCTCATGTAGAAATTATTGAGCTGCACCATGATAAGAAGCTGGATGCTCCGTCTGGTACAGCGATCAAGACAGCAGAACTGATCCAGCAGTCCCGAGCTGAGATGAAACAAGGTCATCCGGACGAGGAAGAAATACTAGATGGTGCTCGAGGTGCCTATTACCATGGGTTTAGAATACATAGCGTTCGGTTACCCGGTCTGGTTGCCCACCAAGAAGTCTTGTTCGGTCATGTGGGCCAGACGCTCAGTATCCGTCATGACTCGATGAATCGCGAATCCTTCATGCCAGGCGTTAATCTAGCCATTAAAAAGGTTATGGGATTATCCGGTCTAGTGTATGGATTAGAAAATGTAATGGACTAAGAAGCCTTAAGGAGGATACCATGAAGATTGCCTTGATTGCCCACGACAAAAAGAAAAATGAAATGGTTAACTTCATGATTGCCTACGAAAAAATTTTCTCTGAGCACACGTTGTATTCCACAGGGACAACCGGCGCAAGGATTATGGAGAATACCAGCTTGAATATTAACCGGCTAGCCTCTGGGCCGCTTGGTGGAGATCAGCAAATCGGTGCTTTAGTTACAACAGGGGACTTGGATCTGATTATTTTTTTCCGGGATCCTCTCACCGCCCAGCCTCATGAACCGGATGTAACGGCCTTGTTGCGCCTCTGCGATGTTTATGGAATTCCGCTGGCTACTAATGTGGCCACGGCCGAGCTCCTAATTAAGGCATTGGAGCAGGGGTTCTTCAGCTGGCGAGAAGTGGTCGATAAATACAAGGAGAGCAATTAAATGCCAATCGATATTTTAGCTATTGGTGCCCATGCCGATGACATTGAAATCGGGGCAGCCGGCACCTTACATAAGCATGTCGCTGCCGGGCAAACCGTAGTATTGTGCGACTTGACGCTAGCAGAGCTCTCCTCAAACGGTGACGTCGAGACGAGATTAAGAGAAGCTGAATTAGCACGACAACGAATCGGAGCCCATGCCCGTATTAACCTGCAGATTCCAGATCGTGATATTGAGATCAATACAAAGAATATTGAAGCTCTAGTTAGGGTGATACGGGAATGGAAACCTACCATGATTCTAGCGCCCTATTGGGAAGATCGGCATCCGGATCATGAATGGTGCAGCGGACTTGTACGCGAAGCCGTGTTTAGTGCGGGCATCCGGCGGTTTTCTCCGGAGGCAGGGGAGGTACATAAGGTCTCAAAGCTCTATCATTATTATATTAACGATTTTGATGATCCTGATTTTTGTATCGATGTGTCCGATGTGTATGAACAGAAAATGTTTATATTGGAAGCGTACGAGAGTCAATTCATGCCAGCTCAAGGGAGAGTAGAAACGCCCTTAAATACCGGATACTTTGACCAGCTTCGCAGCAGGGAATCCGTATTCGGAAAAAAAATAGGAAAGGGTTACGCGGAGGGTTTCCGGACGCGCGTACCTCTTTCCTTAGACTATTTACGTTGAGGGGACGAACCATGAAAATAGGGATTACCTGCTATCCTACGGTTGGAGGCTCTGGAGTCATTGCTACGGAGCTGGGAAAGTTGCTGGCCGAACGAGGTCATATCGTTCATTTTATTACGTCTGATATGCCGTTTCGATTGGGGAAGTTTTATCCGAACATTTTTTACCACGAAGTAGAGGTTAATCGATACAACGTATTTCGGTATCCTCCCTATGACTTGAGTTTAGCAAGCCGTATGGCAGAAGTAGCACAAACAGAAAAATTAGACTTGCTTCATGTTCACTATGCCGTCCCTCATGCCATCAGCGCTTACCTTGCCAAGCAAATGGTAGGAGATCATCTGAAGATCGTGACCACCTTGCATGGAACGGACATCACCGTTCTCGGACACGACCGCTCTTTAAGCGACATCATTCGGTTCGGAATTGAAAATAGTGATTGTGTAACAGCAGTCTCGCAAGATTTAATTAACGAAACCAAACAATTGCTAGGCGTCGAGAAGTCTATTGAAAAGGTTTATAACTTCGTGGATAAACGGGAGTTTTACCCGCGGGATATGGAGGATGTCAAGCGGCAGCTTGCCCCCAATGGGGAAAAGATCGTCATCCATGTATCCAACTTTCGCCCGGTTAAGCGGACACAAGATGTAATCAAGGTGTTTGAGCAGGTTCGCAAGCGCCTGCCGGCTAAGCTCCTGCTCATTGGGGAAGGTCCCGACACCTCGGTTGCTCGCCAGATGGCCCATGAGTTAGGGATATCAAAGGACGTCCGCTTTATGGGAAAACAAGACAACCTTGCCTGTATTTATTCTCTAGCGGACCTGCTTCTCTTAACATCGGAGAAAGAAAGCTTTGGTTTGGTTGCCTTGGAAGCCATGGCTTGCGGAAAGCCTGTGGTAGCGACATTGACAGGCGGAGTGCCTGAAGTGGTCGAAGAAGGCAAGACAGGCTTTCTTTTGCCCATAGGAGATATTAATGGCATGGCTAACAAAATTGTTGAACTGTTTAGCAATGAGGAGCAATATTCTTTGTTTTCTGCTCGTTCGCTAGAAAGAGCGTATTATGAGTTTTGCCAGGAGAAAATTGCTATACAATATGAAGAGATTTACCAGCGTGTTGTGTATGGCCAGGCCCAGCCTTCCTCTTTGTGAGACTATCTTCTAATCCCAAAAGATTGGATGCATAAGCTTAGCAAAACGAGCACGCCCATGATCACGCGCATCAATTTTTTTCACCTCCTCTTAAGTAATATATAAATGGGGCGAGAAGGAGGTTCCCTCATGGTACATGCGGCCAATGAAGTACTAGCTATTCTTGAGCATAACGGCTTCACTGCTTACAAGGTTGGTGGTTTCGTAAGGGATACCCTGCTTCAACTTCCTATCCATGACATAGATATTGCCACCTCGGCCACTCCGGAACAAGTCATGAACCTATTTTCTAGAGTGATTCCTACGGGAATAAAGCATGGGACTGTGACCGTCTTTCATCAAGGGTATTGGTTCGAAGTGACGACCTTTCGTCAGGATCATGAATATGTGAATCACCGGCATCCAGATCAGGTAACTTTTGTTCAAGATATTAACAAGGATCTTTCCCGTCGAGATTTTACGATTAATGCGATGGCTATGGACCGTTTCGGCCAGTTGATAGATCCGTATCATGGAACCCAGGATCTCAAGGATGGTCTTCTTCGAGCCGTGGGTGAACCCTTGAAGAGATTTGAGGAAGACGCATTGCGTATTTTACGTGGTCTCCGTTTTTCGGTTCGGTATTCATTGACTATTGAACCAGGAACTTGGGACGCGATGAATCAGGCCGGCTCCTTACTAATGAATATCTCAAAGGAGAGGGTTCGAGATGAACTCTCAAAAATGCTGGAGGGAAGGGATTGGTTGAAGGCCATTGATCTATTATCAACCCAAGGACTTCTTCCTTTCTCGGATTGGCATCAACTATTTTTCCGTCTCTCCCGATGTCCAGGAAGGAAAAGATTAAGCGGGTTCGCAGATCCTACAACTAGATGGGCTGCTTTACTTTACGGGGACAACCTTGCAGAAGCTCGGGTGTTCCTTACACGATGGAGATTTTCCAATAAGTTCGCAAACGAGGTGCTCACCTATCTGGAAATTGCCGAGAAGGAA
>JBEQAI010000347.1:0-4174 GCA_041640415.1 Ammoniphilus sp.
ACGTACGGTTCCGCTTCCTCATTTCCAACCACCGCTTGCTTCAGCCCAGAAATGAAATGAGTGGTTACATCGAGAAAATTCTGTTTTTCACCTTCGTCCTCAAGCTGTCCCAGTACATACAAGTCCCCTTGGTCTTTATACATATAGGAAAGATAGCCGACTGCCTTCCCCTTCGTGTTCACGACATTTAGAATCTCACCATGCTCATTTCGAAACTGAGGTTCAAGAAAAATCATCATATCACCAACTTTTCTATGATTAGGCTTCATTAGTTTTACCTAATCGTTGGGTTTCTATGCTTGCCTCACTTACCTCAGATCACGAGGATCCTTTCTTGCCACTCCTGTTTGGGTTGCAGCCTTAATGACCGCTTCTCTTACTCTTTCGACCACTTTATTATTGAAAACGCTAGGAATAATATACGTTTCACTCAATTCTTCATCCGTCACAACTGAGGCAATGGCCTCTGCAGCAGCAAGCTTCATCGCTTCATTGATCTCATAGGCACGGCAGTCTAGTGCCCCTCTGAAAATTCCCGGGAAGCACAGTACGTTGTTAATTTGATTCGGATAGTCGGAACGGCCTGTTGCCATGACGCGTACATAAGGATCAGCTAAGTCTGGATCGATTTCGGGAACAGGATTGGCCATAGCAAATACAATGGGATCGTTGGCCATTTTTTTCAAGTCTTCTACTTTTAAGATGCCCGGTCCGGAAACCCCAATAAATACATCCGCACCTTCAATCACGTCCGACAGGCTTCCCGAAAGATTAAACGGATTGGTCATCTGGGCATAAGCCGTCCATTGGTCGTTTTCATAGCTTATATCGCGGTTAATTGCACCGTAGCGATCGACTCCAATAATATTTTTCACGCCAGCTGCTAATAGGATCTTAGTACAAGCAATGCCAGCTGCTCCAATTCCGGTAACAATAACTTTTAAATCCTCTATTTTCTTATCAACAATTTTCAATGCATTGATCAATCCTGCCAAGATAACCACCGCTGTCCCATGCTGATCATCATGGAAGACTGGAATATCAAGTTCCTTTTTTAGACGCTCTTCAATTTCAAAGCATCTTGGAGAAGAAATATCCTCCAGGTTAATGCCTCCAAAAGCAGGAGCGATTGCTTTTATTATGCTAATAATTTCTTCTGTATCTTTGGTATCTAAACATAATGGAAAGGCGTCAACATTCGCGATCTGCTTAAACAGCATCGCTTTCCCTTCCATGACTGGCATGGCAGCAGCCGGGCCAATATCCCCCAAGCCCAGAACGGCTGTCCCATCGGAAACCACGGCAACCGTATTGCGTTTAATCGTTAAGGAATAAGCTTTATTAGGCTCTTCTTGGATAGCTGTACAAACTCTTGCTACATGAGGCGTGTAGACACGAGATAGATCATCGCGATTCTTGATCGGAATTTTAGACTTCATCTCAATTTTACCACCGATATGCATCAGAAAGGTTCGGTCAGAAACATTGATTACTGTTGCTCCTGTGAGACTAGAAATAGCGTCGCTGATCAGCTGGCTATGCTTGTTATCGGTAACGTTTACAGTAATATCGCGTATCGTATGGGTTTTGCTAGAAGAAATGACGTCGATTCCGACAATATCACCGCCTGCATCACCTATGGCTTTGGCAATATCACCAAAAGTAATAAGTGCCTTTTCCAATTGAATACGAATAATAATATGCATGCTTGCACCGGTTGGCATAGACATCTAGTTTCCCTCCGTTATTTGCTGTGTATTTTCGTACGTACCCATCTTACCCCTTGTCCCATTGAAGTTCAAGAAAAATCAAAAAAGTTACTTATAAAGATTTTTTGGTCTTTTTGGTCTCTTTTTTCCGCCACATCCAGACTCCTGCAGCGATCAAGAGCATCAAGCAAAAGATGGCAAAAGGGAGGGGAATTCTTTCCGAAGGTTCCTCGACAAAACGCGTTTCCTCGTTTGGTTCAGGAGAGATAGTATTATCTGCAATTTCGTCCACTACTTCCATTAGCTTGCCAGCAATTAACTGTTTTCTGCCGCCTGTAGCCGCCAAGACATCTCCAGTGTCCTGAACTTTAAAGCTAAACGAGTCTCCTTTCTTTACCGTAAGAAATACATCCTCTACTGCTTCCCACACCTTGCCATCCTCTAGCACAAACCGTTTTCCCTTGGTGAACAGTCTCTTCGTATCAAATTCTTCAAATCCATAATTAAAAAGCTTGGTTGTATCCGCATACACTTTTTCACTGCCTTGAGCCTTTAACGTGACAGCAATCAAATCCATTCCATCCCGTGTAGCAGAGGAAACGAGCGTATTTCCCGATTTTGTTACATAGCCGTTCTTAATTCCTGTTGCTCCATCATATCTCCACAGGAGCTTGTTGTGGTTCACCAAGTGACTTTCCCACTCGGCCCCATGCCAAACGCGCTTTTTGGTGCTGACTACTTCCCGAAACATGGAATTTTTCATGGCATATCGCGCAATCATAGCCATATCATAAGCTGTAGTATAATGATTTTCCGCAAATAATCCATGCGGATTAACAAAGTGAGAGTCATTTTCTCCAATCTTATCGATAACGAACGCGTTCATCTGTTCTCCGAAACTCTCAACCGTTCCGCCTAGATGCTCTGCAATCACAATGGCTGCATCATTTCCAGAATTCAACATAAGCCCATATACTAACTCCCGGATAGGCTTTTTTTCATCTTGAGCCAAGTAAATCCGAGTTCCCTCCGCCCATCTTGCCCGTTTGGACGTGATTGCCTCCTCATCTAAACGGCCGCTTTCTATGGCCATAATACCGGTAATAATTTTGGTAATACTTGCCGGGTACATTTTCGCCTTTGAATTTTTTTCATAGAGGACTTGTCCGGATTTTGCATCCATTAAGATCACGGCCTCGCTATGTAGATTCAAGCTGCTCTTACTTGCCAGGACTTGGAATGGGAATAAAAGGATCATTACCGAAGCTAGAGATAACCAATGCCAGTTAAACATTGCGGCCTTTCACCTCCGTTTCAAATTCTTGGATGCTTAATCATTATGAGAGAAACCTTAGGTTCATGACAGTAAGCAATACCCGGAAAAATTATTCGCAGGAGGTTATTCATGCTTCGTTTTTTCCTTCACTCTATTCTTTTCGGCATCCTGATGACGATTCTGACCCTCTACTTATTGCTTCAGTATCTTCATTTCATTACAGACGCTCGCACGAACCCTATTGCAAAGTCCTATGACCAAACAACCATCGTGATGGAGGAACAGGATATGCTTCTCCATTTTATTAATTTAAACCAGGGGAAAAGTATCATGGTACAAATCGGTGATCGTGCCATTTTGATTGATTCAGGTCATAAAGACGACAGTGAACAGCTGTTATCCTACATACAAGATCACGGTGTAAGTAACATTAGTGAAATCCTGCTATCAAACCCTTCACCCGAAAACACGAGCGGGTTAACTACCTTGCTAGCACACTACCCTTCGGCTAAGGTTTACGTCCCTGCCTTAACCAAAGATCTATTTCGGCTTGATCCTATTCCCTTGCTCCTAACGCTAAGGGCTGGCGATCACCTGGTGCTCTCCGAAAACAAAAAAATCGAGCTGGAAATCCTAGGTCCCGAGCGCCCCTTATTTTCATCACATGCAAATAACTCTCTAGTGAGTTTATTGCGCTATCAGGACTTACGGGTCCTACTGGCTAATGACATTGATGAAGAAGCAGAGGCAAGATTAGTCGAACGCCACCCGATGCTCCGTGCTCACATCCTAACTGTACCAGATCGGCCCAGCAACCCCCAAAACGACCAAAGCCTCTTAAAAAAGCTCAGTCCTCAAGCTGCGATTATGCTTGAACTCCCCTGTTCGGAATGCAAAGAGCTGGCACAAAAAACAGCACGAGAATACGCCCAGGAATGGAGTGATTTTTTCTTTGTTCCGATAGGAAAAACGCTGCTTCTTTCGTTTCATAATGGAACCTATATCACGCCTAAAGAACAATAAGAAAACCTATGCGACGAAAAAAAGAGCATGCCGTTTGCAGAGGCCGCTGAAAAAGTCCTCTGAAAGTTAAAAAAGGTGTATTCCCTCAATTTCTGAGGTGAATACACCTATTTTTCTGTATAATTAAAGTATCAATTCAATATGGGTGGGTAAACAATGATCCAAA
>JBEQAI010000348.1:0-4145 GCA_041640415.1 Ammoniphilus sp.
TTTGCCTTTATGACCTTTGCCGGCAGTTTGAGTGCTGATTTCAAAAGCTTGGGGCGGGTGATATCCCACCCCTTCCCGATTTTGGTTGCCCTTTTTGTTCTGCACTTCCTAATGCCCTTATGGGCTTGGTCCTTTGGACACCTGGTATTTAGCGGCGATGCGTTGACCATTACGGGATTAATTTTAGGAATGGTCATTCCAACAGGGATTACCAGTATGATCTGGGTAGTGATTTATAAAGGAAACATCGCTTTAGGGCTTTCTATTATTATCATTGATACCTTGCTATCTCCTTTTATAGTTCCTTATAGTCTGTCCCTTTTCGCCGGATCGATGGTTCAAATTGACATGGGCGCGATGGTCATAGGGTTACTCGGGATGATCGTGATTCCTTCTCTCTTAGGAATGCTCTTTAATCAGGTGTCAAAAGGAAGGCTTCACCGTTCCTGGAGTCCTCGCTTATCTCCTTTTTCCAAGATTGGCCTTGGTGTGGTGGTTACGATTAATAGTGCCACAGTCGCTCCTTATCTGACTCAACTGGATGGCAGGCTCGTCACGATGGCAGGTATGGTATTTTTCATTGCCGCCTCTGGCTATTTTGTTAGCTGGCTCATTGCCAAGCAATTGAAATGGGACCGAGAAAATGTGATAGTTCTCGTATTCTGCGGGGGGATGAGAAATGTCAGTGCAGGTGCCGTAATTGCGGTTTCTTATTTTCCGGGTGCTGTAGCCGCGCCAATTATCTTGGCTATGGTATTTCAGCAAATCTTAGCTTCTTTAGCAGGTCATCTAGTGGCTCGCAATGAGCAGAAACTAACTGATGCTGCATGATGCTTGTGGAGTAGGAGAAAATGAAAGGTGTAGGATGTAAAAAGGAGGTTTTTACCATGAGGATACGACTTGGCGATGTAACCATCACGCAAGGCATTACAGACCACATGACGTTTGGCGAGCTTGATCCTTTCATTCAGCGCTTTACGGAAGGGGACTTCGGTGACTTTAACGTCCTGAACCAAAAGGACAATCCAGGTGAGAGCTATACAGGTCGCTATGAGTGGAAAGAAGGAGTACAGGTTCTTATCGATCATGATATTAAAGAAAAGCTAACGATTATATCACTGCCGAATGAGTTGGAGTAAGCCAATGAAGGAAACTAATAAAGCCCCTTTCAACCCAGATGATGTTTACGGGATCTTGGAGCAAGAGCTTGAGGTTGATTCTGACGTGAACGAGGACCGCTTCCGGGAAAAGCAGCTAGATGCCTCCCTGGAAACCTTCCTTGAACAGCTCGAAAAGAAAAAGTAAGCAGGAGCTCATCCACTTCTGCTTTTTTTTATGCGACTGAGGATCGCCCACTTTCTTTGCTTTTTACGCATATATTTGGGCAGGCTTTTATAGATTTCCAGGGCTTCGTTAAACCATAGTGATAACGATCGCAACATATACCTGCAACCTAACTTGTTCCTGTTACGTCAAGAAGGTAAAGGGAAGAAAGGTAGGGAAGATATATGAAAAAACATGTAGGATGGATCGCACTCACGCTGGCTCTGTTAGTACCTGCTCAACCGTCCGTGTGGGCTTTTTCCGATTTACAAGAAAGTCAATTAAAGCAGGAGATCGTGTCTTTAAAAGAGCGAGGGATTGTAAAAGGATATAGTGAGGAAGTATTTGCACCGCTAGAATCTCTAACCTTCGCACAGGCGGTACAGTTAATGGTCAAGGGCTTCGATCTTAATCTAGATCATATCCGATTTATCAAGCAACCTTTAGCGAGTGATTATTACACCGCCATTCGGAACGATGCTTGGTATTCATCAGCATTTGTTGTGGCGCATCACCATGGGTTGGACATAGATCAAGCGGTTCGTGCGGATGAGGTCATCACCAGGGAGCAATTCGCTGATTTATTGATGAAAGCCGTCTTGAAGACAGGAGAATATGCTTTTATTGAGATTTTTATGCTGATCGGGGATGAGGAGAAGATTGATCCTTCTAAGATGGATTCGATTCAAAAGCTCTTGATCACAAAAATGGCGGCATTAGGCGATAGCGGCAACTTTTATCCGGATAAACCGATTACCCGAGAAGACGCTGCGGTGTGGCTTTACCGAGCATTAGAGTTTATACAAAAACATTCCTAACGGATAGCGATCGCTTCGGCCATCGCTTTTTTTTATGGGATAATTTATACTAAATGGAATAGATTGCAGATCAAGTTTAACAAAAGGAGAAGAGCATGAACCCAACTATAGATCTACTACGTAACCATCGTTCGATTCGAAAGTTCAAGGATGAGCGACTATCTACCAAACAGATTCAAGCCATTGTCGCCTCCGCTCAAGCGGCGTCCACATCAAGCCATGTCCAAGCCTATACGATTATCGGCGTTACGGATAAAGAGAAGAAACAAAAACTGGCTGAGTTAGCTGGAAACCAAGTGTATGTGGCAGAGAATGGCCATTTCTTTGTGTTCTGTGCTGATCTCTATCGTCATCAACAGATTGGGGAATGGGCGGAGGTAGAGATAGAGGAATCCCTTGAAAGTACAGAAAAGTTCATGGTGGCAGTAATCGACGCTGCACTTGCTGCCCAGAACGCAACCGTTGCGGCTGAGTCCATGGGGCTAGGCGTTTGTTATATTGGAGGAATCCGAAATAATCTGCAGGGAGTGCAAGAGGTGCTCCAGATTCCTGAGCTCGTCCTGCCTTTGTTCGGCTTAGCGGTGGGAATTCCCGACCAACAGCCGGACCTTAAGCCGAGATTACCGCAAGAACTCATTTACCATGAAAATAGCTATAAAGCAGCTGAAGAAGAGATCAAGCCTTATCTCAATCAATATGACGAAGTGATGCAGCACTATTATGATGTCCGCACCTCAGGTAAACGCAAAGATCGTTGGACCGACCTCGTCATGGCTACACTTAAGGGAAAAAGCAGGATGTATCTGAAAGACTATGTGGAAAAGCAAGGCTTTAACCGAAAGTAAACACTAGGCCGATAAGTCAAAAGACGAAATGGGAGAGGATATAAAGATGGCTCTTGTGATCCGACAAGCTGAAAAGAAGGATGTACCTGCTTTATATCATTTAATGAACGGTTATATTGTGGATTTTTATCAGAGAGAACAGCCTTCGGAGGAAGCGTTGACAGGTTTAATCCTGCATTTGCTTGATCAGCCGGCCTCAGGACTGCAGTTTGTAGCAGAGGTCGAAGGGGAGCTGGTCGGTTTTGCTACGTTGTACAATACCTTTAGCACCTTGTCTGTGAAAAAAGCGGCGATCTTAAATGACTTATTTGTAGCGGAGCCCGCCAGGGGAAAGAAAGTCGGCGAGAAGCTGTTTGAGCACTGTGTAAGGTATATTCGAGAAAACGACTATGCTTACATGTCATGGGAGACTGCTCATGATAATACAGCCGCCCAAGCCTTGTATGACAAGATGGGGGGCAAGAAGTCAGAGTGGCTCGGTTATAGTATATAAGGGAAAAAGCAGAGGTGGCGGTTGCTACCCCTGCTTTTTCTTTTATTGGTTAAGGATACGAGGAAAAAGGATATTATTCTCCAGATGGATGTGCATAAACGTATCTTCTTCAAGCTCCATTAGCTTTTTAAATGTCAGTTGGTATGTCATGCAAGCTTCGGCCGGCAACTCATAATCATGAGTAAGCCGACGCATGACCTCTAGTAGATTACCTGCTCCTACGTGCTCGCCTTCGAGCTCCTGGATGCCGTCTTTTACCTTCTGTAGAAGTTCGGGAGCCGGATTTTGTACGTATTGCAGGATGAGGGGGAAGATTTGCTGTTCTTCCTTCAAGGCATGCTGCTCCATCTCAAGTTTAAACCGATAGAACACCTCATGGAGCTTAACAAGCTCCTCGCGCTGGGAACCGTGTACTCTTGCCACCTTCGTTACATATTGGCTAATCTCGGGTAAGTGTTGCATTAGATAAGCATGATAGCGATTTACAATGGTATCAATAATCTCCTGTTCACTTGCCTTTGACCAATCTTGATCGGACTGTTTAGAGTCCGCATGTTGCTGATACAGATGATTGACTTGGCTAAGAAATGCTTCCACATCTAAACCTTTCTCCTTAGCTACCTCACCAATGGGGCGATTGCCACCGCAGCAAAAATCAATCCTATG
>JBEQAI010000349.1:0-4121 GCA_041640415.1 Ammoniphilus sp.
TGGGAAGGCTCCGTGAAGGAAGATGGATCCATTGAAATGGAAAATAACGGATTCTTCTGCTCAGACGCCAATACCGGCGCCCACTATAAAACAGTGATCGAGTACTAGGAGGTGAGGAAGATGAAAAAGGCCATTCATTACATTAACCAATTTTTCGGTCAGATCGGTGGAGAAGACAAAGCCGATTTTGAACCTGAAATTCGCGAAGGTGTCATTGGTCCGGGCATGCTGCTGAAGAGCAAGCTGGCTCCCGAAGTGGATGTGACCCATACGATCATTTGCGGAGATAACTTCTTTGGTTCGAATGAACAAGAAGCCATTGAGAGAATCATATCTTTCCTTCGTGGAGTAGAATTTGATCTATTCGTTGCCGGTCCAGCGTTCATGGCCGGACGTTACGGATTTGCTTGCGCCAAGATTTGCAAGGTCGTTCAAGAAACCTTCAATGTACCGGTCGTAACCAGTATGTACGTGGAGAACCCGGCTGTAGAAATGTTCCACAAAGATCTATATATCTTCTCCGGGGGAGATAGCGCAGGGGCGATGCGTCATGATGTACCCGCCATGGCGGCGTTCATCAAAAAGCTGGCTACCGGACAGGAATTGCTATCTGCTAAAGAAGAAGGATATTTCCCAAGAGGAATCCGCCATGAATCGTTTACGGATCAGCTGGGAGCAGACCGGGTGGTCAACATGCTTCTTCAAAAGTTAAGAGGGGAAGAGTTTGTCACGGAAATGCCGATGCCGAAAATTGATCGCGTAGCGATTGCGCCAACGATTGATTTAAAGAACGCAACGATTGCCTTTGTCACCTCGGGCGGAATCGTACCGGTGGGCAACCCAGATCGCATTCAATCGGCTTCTGCTACCAAGTGGGGGAAATACCATATCGAGGGATTGGATCGACTAGCTGGAGGAGAGTTCCAAACCATCCATGCCGGGTTTGATCCTTCCTTCGCCAATGATAATCCGAATGTGATCGTACCTCTGGATGTCCTTCGGGAATATGAAAAGGAAGGCAGAATCGGACGGATCCATGAGTATATCTATTCCACAGTGGGAACGGGAACTACCCAGGCTGATGCAGCACGTATGGGGGCGGAAATTGCCCAACAGCTCCGGGATGCGAATGTATCTGCGGTCGTCCTCACCTCCACCTGAGGGACTTGTACTCGTTGCGGGGCAACGATGGTGAAAGAAATTGAACGTGCAGGAATTACGATTGTGCAAATGGCGAACCTGGTTTCCATCGCGAAAACCGTGGGCGCGAACCGTATTGTACCCACCGTATCGATCCCTCATCCACTGGGCGATCCGAACCTATCCAAGGAAGAGGAATGGAAATTGCGCAAGCATCGCGTAGGTGTGGCGCTGGAGTCCCTAGAGACGGGATTGGAAGAGCCAACGGTATTTGAAGTCAAATTTTAAATAACATACTTGAAAGGATGGATCATCATGCAAATCAAAGACAAAAAAATCATCATCGTAGGAGAGCGTGACGGTGTTCCGGCTCCATCGATTGCAGAATGCGTAAATGCCGCGGGTGGAGAAGTTATCTTCATGGACACCCAGTGCTTCGTCTGAACAGCCGCAGGCGCTATGGACCTTGAGGTTCAAGGTTCTTTAATTAAAGCAGTAGAACAATATGGTAAGGAACAAATTCTTGTATTGTTAGGTTCTCCTGATGCCGACAGTGCAGATATTTATGCAGAAACCGTCACGCTGGGCGACCCTACGTACGCTGGACCGCTGGCTGGGGTGGCGCTAGGTTTAGATGTCTATCATATTTTGGAAGATGAAGTGAAGGCAGCAGTCCCTGAAGAAGTCTATCAGGAACAAGTAGGATTGATGGAGCTTTCTTTGGATAAGGATGGAATTGCTGAAATGATGAAGACGGCAAGAGGCAGGGTTCTAGCTTAAAAAAAGAGAGGGAAAGGGGAAGACCTTTTCCCTCCTGTCCAATAGAGGGGGCCGATCGGTTATGGGGGAAGAGAAAATTTATGATGTAATCATTGCGGGTGCCGGTCCAGCGGGGATGACGGCTGCTGTCTATACGGCAAGAGCGAATATGAGCACGCTCATGGTGGAAAAAGGAACACCCGGCGGGCAAATGGTCAATACGGAGGAGATCGAAAACTATCCTGGTTTTAGCTCGATCTTAGGCCCGGATCTTTCCAAGCACATGTATGATCATGCGATCAAGTTCAATGCGGAACACATTCGGGGAAAAATTTCAAGCATCGAAGATGGCCATCCGTATAAAAAGGTATTTATAGATGGGAAGGAATACAAAGCGAAATCCGTCATTGTCACCACAGGTGCGGTTGCCCGAAAGCTGGGAGTACCTGGAGAGCTGGAGTTCGCTGGCAAAGGGGTTTCCTATTGCGCGGTATGTGATGGCGCCTTTTTCCAAGATCTGGAGCTGGTTGTCGTCGGAGGAGGAGATTCCGCCGTTGAGGAAGCGATTTTCCTGACTCGATTCGCTACCAAGGTGACGATCGTTCATCGTAGAGATGAATTCCGGGCTCAAAAAATTATCCAAGAGCGGGCGTTTGATAATCCGAAAATCCAGGTGATTTGGAACTCGGGATTAGAAGAAATTTATGGCGATGGCATGGTTGATGGAGTGAAAATCAAGAACTTGATCACAGGCGAGATTACAGACTACCCTGCCAACGGCGTGTTTATATACGTAGGGATGGATCCGATTACCGACTGTGTGAAAGGCTTAGGCATTACCAATGAAACCGGTTATATCCCGACCGATGAACATATGAAGACGAGGATTCCCGGCATTTTCGCCGCGGGGGACGTAAGGGAAAAAACACTCCGCCAGGTCGTAACGGCTACGGGGGACGGAAGCATTGCCGCTCTTTCTGCCCAACACTATGTAGAAAACCTGGAAGAAGAGCTGAAGCAAAGGAAACTAGAAACGAGTTCAATCTAATCAGTCCTGCCAGGCCCTCATCTATACTGAAGAGGGCACAACAATCGCATTCCAGCAGGAAGAGAGTTCGACGCAGTTGGAATGCCAAGAGATGATGGCCCTCATCTATACTGAAGAGGGCACAACAATCGCATTCCAGCAAGAAGCAATTCGACGCAGTTGGAATGCCAAGAGATGATGGCCCTCATTACAACTGAAGAGGGCACAACAATCGCATTCCAGCAGGAAGAGAGTTCGACGTAGTAGGAATGCCAAGAGATGATGGCCCTCATCTATATGAAGAGGGCACAACAATCGCATTCCAGCAAGAAGCAATTCGACGCAGTTGGAATGCCAAGAGATGATGGAGGTTTCAAATGACAAAAGCTGTAGTGAAAGGGGCATCCTTTGTCCTTACCCATACTCCAAGTTTAGTTCGCCATGGTTCAAAGCCTGCCCGTGAAATGGAAAAGGATCCAGCTCTATTGGATCGCATTTTAGGAAGTCTGCGGAGCTATGAGGATGCAGTTGCTTATCCTCCGAACCAAGTTTTTATTGGAAACATGAGACCGGATGCTCTAAAAGATATGGATGGAAAATGGTATCAATCCAAAGTTCCTGGTGCTCAAAGGTTCAGCTCCAGTGGAGAAATCATGCCAGAGGATGAGTTTCTGGGATGGCTAAAAATCTCCGATGAATTTAATTTGGTTCAGCTTGAAGAAGGATTTGTCTCTGAGATCAAATTTAAGCTGGAGCAGCACCCGCTTGTTCAATCCAGTGATTTGGAACGGCTAGGAAAAGGCGTAAGCTTAGAGAACATTGAAGATATGGTCAATAAGGGCGCCGTTCCATTACATGTTCATCATACACAACTGATCGGCTATGTAGCCACGGGCCATGAGGAAGATCACAATTTAACAGGGGATATCATTTTGGAGAACCTGTGCAACAAGGCGTCCGGTGTCGTTGCCATGCGTCATGCCTTACGAGCGTTCGATGTGAAGCCGGAGCAAATCGATTATGTCATCGGCTGTGATGAGGAAGCGGTTGGCGACCGTTACCAGCGCGGCGGCGGCAACATGGCTAAATCGATTGCGGAGCTGGCCGGATGTGTGAACGCGACCGGATCAGACCTTAAATCCTTCTGTTGCGCTCCTGCCCATGCGGTGGTGGTAGCAGCTGGTTTAGTTCAATC
>JBEQAI010000350.1:0-4120 GCA_041640415.1 Ammoniphilus sp.
GTATGTAAGGAAAAGCATGCGACCAATGTGCGCAGTGCCACAAAGGATGATACCGTAAAGTTAAAAACACCAAGAAGCTTGTCGTTAGAAGAAGCTCTTGAGTACCTAAATGATGATGAATATTGTGAAGTGACGCCGCAATCCGTTCGACTTCGCAAGAAATATCTTAAGAAGAATGAACGTGAAAGTGCCAAAAAGCAACAGCGTTACGGCGTAACCCAATAATCGGGGTAAAGAAAAAGAGGACCAAGTGGTCCTCTTTTTCTTATTATCCTTGTGTTTCAGTTACAGGTGTTTGTTCTACTGGTGCTGGCTTCGGAGCTGGCGGCTGCAGCATTCCTGATTGATCTGCCGGGTTTGGAGCTGGAGCCGGTTCAGGAGTTGTCGGCTGTGGTTGGCTGACAGGAACGGCAGCTGGGTCTGGACTGGCTTGCTTTCCTTCCTCCGCAGAAGCTGGCTCACTTGTTGGTGTCTTGACTGCTGGTTCCTTTGGCTGCTTTGTCTCCTGGGGTTGTTCCTTAACCTGCTTTTTAACAGGGGCTTCTTGTGCTTGATTTTTAGAGGGTTCCGCTTTTTTTACAGTTGTATTCGTTTTAGTTGACCCGCTATCCACACGTAAGGAGGATTCAAATTTCCCTCCTTGGATCCCCATTTCTGTTTGGAAGGCGGCTTGAATTTGCTTGAGGTTTTCTTTTGGAATAATGGTATGAGAGCTCGCTCTATCCCAGAATCCTCCTGTATCTAGACTGGCAATGTTCTCTGAGCCTATTGACTTAAAGTCTAGAACTAAGCCTTTAATTTGATCCTTGGAAAGATCTGTTTTAGCATGATCGCCTGCTACATTCAATACAGTAAAGAAGCTAGAAATTCCTGTGAAGGATTTCATCTTATCGACCATAGCCTTGATGACGATCTGCTGCCTTTGACCTCTGTCAAAATCAGAAGAATAGAATTTAGAGCCACGATTATCCAAGCGATGTCGAACGTAATCTAGTGTATTTTTTCCATCCAACTGTTGAAGGCCTGGCTTAAGATTAATATGAGTTCCGTCAGTTGGATCATCATAAACCATGCTTTTCTCAACATCAATCTCAAGACCGCCTAGTTTATCAACAACCTTTGTAAATCCTTCGAAGTCAATGAGCGCATAATGATAAATCGGGATTCCCAGCGCATCTTCTAATGTTTTCTTCAATAATGTCGTTCCCGTTTCCGTTACAGGTTTACCGGTTTGCTCGGCGAGACGGCGTTCCCTCTCACCCTTGGAATACACGGAATTGATTTTATGGTAGCCTTTATATCCCGGAATTTGCACGCCGGTATCACGCGGGATGGACATCATGGTCACGTGCTTGGTTTTCGGATTAATAGCCGCAACAATGATTACATCTGTGTTCATCAATCCTAGACCTTCTCTGGAATCCTTCCCAATTAAGACAATGGAGATGGGTTCCTGGTCATAATTCACAGGCTTGGTGGTATCATCCTTATCGACTCCGGGCTCTGCTTCGGTAGTTATATCATTTAAAAAACCTTCTACCTTCCACCAAACGGCGCCTGCTGCCACGGCAGTGAAAAGAAAGAAACAGAGAAACAGATTGACCCATATCTTCTTTTTCTTTGACTTTTTTACTTGCTTATATTTTAATGATCGGTTCGTCTCCATCTGCATGTTGTGACCTCCAAGCAACTAAATAACACCCATTAAAGCATAATGTACAACCTAAAATAAAGCAATAACTAATGTATAAATACCTACGAAATTCGACATAATATTAATTTAGACGGTGGCCGTTATGATATTGTTTCACTAGATGAAAAAAAACTGCGAGAATCTCGCAGTTTTTTTTCTCCTTATCGGATCGCCTCTTCTGTCTTGGTATCAAAGAAGTGGCATTTGTTCATATCGAAAGCAAGCTCTACAGCTTCTCCACGCTTTTGTTCGGTTCTTCCCTTTACTCGCGCTGTGATGGTTGATTTTCCAACAGCAAGGTACAAGAACACTTCAGCTCCCATATTTTCTGCTACTTCAATCTTAGCCTTGAATTTTGCTTGAGGGGCGGATTCTAGGAATACAAGTTCATCATGGATATCTTCCGGACGAATTCCGAAGATAATGTCTTGTCCTACATATCCCTTTGTGCGCAATATTTTCGCTTTGCCTTCAGGAATTTGAACGGATACACCTTCACTCTTAAAGTAAACCTGTCCACCTTCCTCAACGATTTTTCCATCAATGAAGTTCATTGCCGGTGAACCAATGAACCCCGCTACATATTTGTTTGTAGGGAAGTTATAGATTTCAGTAGGCGTAGCTACTTGCTGAATAACTCCATCGTACATAACCACGATTCGGTCACCCATGGTCATGGCTTCCGTTTGGTCATGCGTAACATAGACGATGGTCGTTTCCAAACGCTTGTGAAGCTTACTGATTTCTGTACGCATCTGCACACGAAGCTTCGCATCAAGATTGGAAAGCGGCTCATCCATCAAGAATACCTGCGGTTCACGGACGATCGCACGTCCTAGTGCAACACGCTGGCGCTGACCACCCGATAAGGCTTTAGGCTTTCGATCCAACAGATGCTCGATATCCAAGATTTTGGCTGCATCTCTTACTCGCTTATCAATCTCAGCTTTTGGGAACTTGCGAAGCTTAAGTCCAAACGCCATGTTATCGTATACATTCATATGCGGATACAAGGCATAGTTTTGGAATACCATGGCAATATCACGATCTTTTGGAGCTACATCATTCACTACACGGTCGCCAATATATAATTCTCCTTCAGAGATATCCTCTAACCCTGCAATCATTCGAAGGGTGGTGGACTTCCCGCAACCGGAGGGACCTACCAAGACCAAAAATTCCTTATCTGCTACATCTAAATGAAAGTCTTTTACCGTAAGCGCATTCTCTCCATACTTTTTCTTTACGTGATTGAACTTTAAGCCTGCCATGTGTTTTAGCCTCCCTTGATTTAACAACTTGATATCTTTATTGTAGCTGGTGAAGGCTAAAACGCCTATTGGACAGGTTTAACAAACTTCGTAGGCTTTCTTTAGTTAATTTGTCTGTAAGCCCTTGCAGAGCATAAAAGCAAGGTAAACCATATAGGCATCCTGACCATTTCGGATATCTCTCCCGGTTTCCTGTTTAAACTTTTCAATCCGATAAAGCAGCGTGTTGCGATGAATATAAAGCTTTCTAGCGGACTCGCTGACATTCAAGTTTTCTTCTAAGAGAACCTGCAAGGTAAGAAATAGTTCATGATTAAATGCCGTTAGGCTATTCTTTCCCACAATCTCTTCAATAAATGAAACGGCGCGTTCCTTAGGGACTTCGGAGAGTAACAGCTCTAAGGCCATGTTCCAAGAAAAGAATACATGCTGATCTCCGTGAAATACTCTTCCAGCTCGAAGCGTTTGTAGTCCGGTTTGAAAAGACGAAACCCATTGTTCCACAGCGGTTACGGATGGCATAAAGGCCATACGCACCCCATCCACCCCTTCCTCAACCAGCAGCTCGCCCAGTCCTCTCCCTAATTCCTCCTGAGCGTCTTGATCATGGGGATCCAAGGAAAGCTCAAGCAAGGGGATCAGATAATAACCCTTATCACCAACCATGCCTTTAAAAACTTTCCTTTCAAAATAGGACTCTACGATTTGAACAATCGGTGAGGCAACCGCTAGGCGATGCTCGATAATCATAGGAAGAAACGCGCTTGTCGTGTCTATCCCTAACCGTGTAGCTTGTTCATGAAGAAAGGGAAGTGGCTCTCCTTGCACAATGTCTCGGAAAAAAGCATCCCATTCGGTCCCTTCATTCTCTATAGAAAACGCTTGGCTTATAACCAATTCAATCAATTTCACAACCTGTTCGTTTAATAAAGAAAAAGGGTAGGACAAACATCTCCCTTCACCTAAATAAAAGAGTCTTTTTTCCCCTTGCTGGACGCTCCTCCCTACCAAGGGCTCTAGATCCAAATGGTATTCTTCAATTTGTCCGGCAGCTCCAATAATCTGATTGATCTGCTCAACCCATAAATATTTTTTTTCTATCATCTATACACTCCTACTTTTCATCCATTCCACCATTTTTTGATGGACCTCTTGT
>JBEQAI010000351.1:0-4112 GCA_041640415.1 Ammoniphilus sp.
CGCGTCCTGAAACGAGGAGTTCGCTCGGATGAGGTACCGCAAGACCGCGGTTCGTGCCCTGAAACGGGGCGGTTCGCCTGGATGAGGTACCGCAAGACCCTGGTTCGTGACCTGAACCCGGGGCGGTTCGCTCGGATGAGGGAGCGCAAGACCCGGGTTCGTGCCCTGAACCGGAGGAGTATGCCGGCCGCACATCAATAGTCTTTATCTATGTAATAAGACGATTTACCTAGCCTTACTAATTTATAGTTAGTTAAAAGGATCTTCCGGATAGTTTTTTTAGCTTTAATAATGTTACACCACTCAAAAATTTGGTTTGAGGTTATTTTACTATTTGGAAAAAGCATCTTAAACTCTTCTATTGCTCGCAAAACACCAGTATCATATTCTTCCCTGCCTCTACAATGAGTGCAGATTAAAAATGTTTTATTAAAAGAATCGTATACTTTATGACAAGAAGGACAAAGAATCCCTTTCTCAAGCCTGAGATAATCGTAATCCGGCAAACGAGAGTGGGGTGACTCTTTTAAGTGAAGAGATAATAATTGTTCTGCTAGTTTTGAGTGAATATCTTTTAACTTAGAGGGTGTCTTTATTATTTTTTCAATAAAGCGGTTAAGTTGTGTTAGAAAAATAATGGGTAAACCTAGAGGGGTTTGATAAAGTTGAAAATGGGGGTTTATGAAGATAACGTAGGATTCAATGGAGAAGGTAAACCCATGTTCTTGTAGTAATCGGCGAAATAAGGATTCATTGCGCTGAAGCTGGAGCAGGGGATTTTTAATTTCAGTTCTTGTCATCGTGAACCATTTATCATCTTCGATAAAAAAGTCACCTTCGTAATTCTTTACTTCGAAGAGATAGATCATATTCGAGGATATTAACAATGAATCAATTTGAAACAAACTACTGTTACATTCGAATAATAGATCATTCAGAACAAGCCGGTCATGAGATGCGTTCTCTATGCATTCGTCAAACCTAAGTTCTCCTTTGTAGCCTTTTTCTAGGTTACTATAGTAGGTTTCTTCTTTAGGTGTTAAACCTATTCGAGCGTTTAATGACCTCAGTATTTTTAATTCTAAAGATTGATTACGAGGCTTAACTATCATAGGCATACCCCCATTCTTCTTTTAATTAACATAATATGTATAATTTAATAGATAAACAAGAATTTTTTTCAGGAGCAGGCTTTGTCTACCTCTCAATCAGCAATCCTTCTTGATAAGCGTATTCTAACATCTTAAAGGACTCCCAAGTGAGAGCCCCACAAACAGATACGGTTTTTTGTTAGCCCTCCTTAGAGCATGTGTATCTCGTGTGAACGGAGCTTTGAATAGGCCAATGATTGTGATCGGCAAAGCACTTCGCACTCTGAAAATCTTTGTGAATGAACTTGGAATCCGTTCCCTTCACTTCGTTCCAACCTCCTTTCTCAACACCCAATTCGTCATACTTCTCTGCTGATGCACGAGAACGGTCTTGATCGGCTTAACAAAACTTCCTCCCAACTCCTTCGTCACTAGCTGAAGCCGATCCACCGTCTACTAAGAAACTCCTAGATGTTTATCTTCCTATATTACACTTTATACTCCTTCATACGCATAGCCTCATCATATAAAACTCACCAGACATATGAAGGATTTTTTCCCATATAATAGAAGTTATACTATATTGACTGACGGCGCTTGGTATGGTTTTTACGAATAGTAGGGGGATACATGCGTCTTTTTGTTTGTAGTATCCCAGAGGAGGAAGGGCATGAACTGGATCACAAGCATGGGCTTAGATATTGGTACGAGTACGACCAAGCTCATTATTAGCCGCTTACTGGTTGGAGAAATGGGAAGCCCCTATGGCCTGCCTCGATGTCAGATCAAGGAACGCGAAATTCTCTATGCCAGCCCGATCTACACGACTCCGCTCAAAAATGATAATGAAATTGACATGCATGGATTAGGCGAGCTTTTGGCCAATGAATACGAACAGGCCCGCCTTTCATTACACGATGTGAAGGCAGGAGCGGTCATCATGACAGGCGAGACTGCCCGCAAAGAAAATGCCGAGAGAATTCTTCATTACCTCGCGGATCGGGCTGGCGATTTTGTCGTTGCGACAGCGGGGGCGGATCTGGAAGGGATATTGGCTGGAAAAGGGTCGGGGGCCATGAAACGCTCGGAAGAGACAGACGCCATCATTGCCAATGTAGACATCGGGGGTGGAACCGCCAATGTGGCCTTGTTTTATAAGGGGAGGGCGATTCAAACCTTTACTTTTCATGTAGGTGGTCGATTGATTCGTGTAACGGAGCAGGGGCGAGTCGAATACGTATCGGAGCACCTGAAACCATGGCTCCAAGCCAATGGCTGGGAGATTCGGGAAGTGGTCACGTACCAAAAGTTGTGGGAATTGTGCATGCTGCTTAGCCAAAGCCTGCTGTCTTTTCTGTCCGGATCCCCGGGGTACCATGCCGAGCGGTTGCTTCTCGCTCCGCTTTCGAGTCCCCTGATGCCTATTGGAGAAGTGATGTTCTCAGGGGGCGTTGGGCAGATGATGCAGCATGCACAGCCGAAAACACTGAGCGAAACCGCCAAGTACCATGACATCGGCCCGTTGCTCGCATTTGCCCTAAAAGTTTCTTCTGAACAATATGGGATGAATTGGATCGAAGCCGCACAAACCACGCGGGCCACCGTGATTGGGGCAGGCATGCAAAATACCGAGGTGAGCGGGTCGACGGTCTATGTAAAGGAGGCCCTGCTGCCGATCAAAAACGTTCCGATGGTTCCGATTCCTGTCCGGGTTCACGAAAAATGGGAGGAAGAAGCCTTTCGTCATCGCTTGCTCCAGTCTTTGGTGGAGGCGAAAAAGCTCTTCGTCGAACCTAAGCGGGACCCTCCCATTGCTATTGCCTTATCAGATGTTGGCTATTGCAGCTATCCCATGCTCCAAAGTATAGCGGATTCATTATCAAGAGAGTTTACAGCTTGCTTCCCCCAGGCCTCCCTCATGCTTGTCCTTTGTGAAAACGATATGGCGAAGGCGCTAGGGCAGGCGCTTTCCAAACGCTACGGGCAAAAGCCCCAAGTGATTTGCCTGGATCAAATCGATTTTTCCTTTGGGGATTATATTGATTTAGGCCTGCCGGTTGCCGGAGAGACCATTTCCATATCGATCAAAACCTTAGCCTTCGGCTGAATGAAGAGGTGACGGAAGATGCACAAGAAAACGACCTTGCTCGGAACCACCTATGCATTTCATAGCTTAAAGGAAATTCTGGCTAAAGCGAACGAAAAGCGTTCCGGCGATCAGCTCGCCGGCATTGGCGCAGCGAATATGAAAGAGCGAATGGCCGCCAAAGCTGTGTTAGCCGACTTAACGATGGCGGACATCCGAAGTTACCCTGTCCTGCCCCCTGAGCAGGATGAGGTGTCGAAGATCATTGAGGAAAGCATCCAGGAACAAATCTACCAGACGGTTCAGCGTTGGACGGTGGCCGACCTGCGGGAGTGGATGCTAGATGATCGAAACTCCGGTCAAGACCTACTGAAACTCGGGCAAGGCTTGACCAGCGAAATGATTGCGGCGGTAACCAAGCTCATGTCCAATCTGGATTTAATTCAAGCTGCAGCCAAAATCGAGGTGATCACCCATTGCCAAACCAAGATCGGCCAAAAGGGTACGCTGGCTTCCCGCGCCCAGCCCAACCATCCGTCTGACGATGTGAAAGGAATCCGTGCCTCCTTGTATGAAGCTCTAAGCTATGGCGTAGGGGACGCGGTGATCGGTATTAATCCGGTCATGGATACGACCGATCATGTGGTTGCCCTTTTGCGAGAAACCAAAGATATCATGGAGCGCTTGGCCATCCCCACGCAGAATTGCGTGCTATCCCATGTAACCAGTCAAATGCGAGCCATCGAAAAAGGGGCACCGGCTGACCTCATCTTCCAAAGCCTTGCCGGAACGCAAGCAGGCAATGAATCCTTTGGCATTTCAGTTTCCTTGCTGGAAGAAGCCGACGCGCTTATTCAGGAAAAAGGGACAGCAGCCGGCCCCAACCGATGGTATTTTGAAACCGGACAAGGCTCCGAACTTTCCTCAGAGGCTCA
>JBEQAI010000352.1:0-4096 GCA_041640415.1 Ammoniphilus sp.
CTTGTGAAGCCTCTCCCATGGATCTTCATTCAGGAATCGCATGGTGGTGTCAAAGGTGGCCCCTCCCCACATCTCTAGAGAGAAGAGGTTAGGAGACAACTTGCCTGTAGCTTCTGCAATCTGCAGCATATCGTGCGTACGGACGCGAGTAGCAAACAGGGATTGCTGGGCGTCACGGAAGGTAGTGTCCGTAACGAGCAAGCGGTTTTCTTTTTTAATCCATTCAATTAATCCAGCTGGTCCTTGCTCATCCAAGATTTGTTTTGTGCCCTTAGGGTATTCTTGCTTAAAGCTGGTCACTGGAATTCTTGGGTTCGGGAAGCTTGGCTTCTTGCCTTTCGGCAGACCTGGATGGCCATTCACAATCGTCTGGCCGATATAAGTCAAGAGCTTGGTTCCACGGTCTCGGCGTTTCGGGAACTCAAAGAGCTCAGTTGTCGTATCGATAAAAGAGGTATCATAATGTCCGCTAAGGAAATCCGAGTGCTGTACCACGTTTTCGAGGAATGGGATGTTGGTTTTTACTCCGCGGATCCGGAATTCCTTCAGGGTGCGAAGCATCTTGCTTGCGGCCTGCTCGTACTTCATTGCCCAAGATGAAACTTTGACTAGCAACGAATCGTAGTGAGGAGTAATCACCGCACCTGGGTAACCATTGCCAGCATCTAAGCGTATGCCAAATCCTCCGCCAGAACGGTAGGCTAACAATCGTCCCGTTTCCGGGAGAAATCCGCGGGCAGGATCTTCCGTCGTTACACGGCATTGGATGGCGTAACCCCGAGTGGTAATTTCAGCCTGGCTAGCAATGCCAACTTCCTCATCGCTTAGGGCATAACCTTCTGCAATGCGGATCTGGGACTGCACGATATCAATTCCAGTAATCATTTCCGTAATGGTATGCTCTACTTGCACACGCGGGTTGACTTCAATAAAGTAGAATTTGTGATCTGGGGTGACGAGATATTCGACCGTACCCGCATTCACATAACCTGCTGTCGTCATCAGCTGCAGAGCGGACTCATTGATAGCATTGCGAAGCTCCTCAGGCAAAGAGACGCTAGGCGCTACTTCAACCACTTTCTGATGCCTGCGCTGGATGGAACAGTCTCTCTCAAACAAGTGAACCACATGTCCATATCGATCGGCTAAAATTTGAACTTCGATATGTTTAGGGCGTTCTAGATACTTTTCAATATACACGGCTGTATTTCCGAAGGCTGACTTCGCCTCAGATCTCGCGCGGTCTAACGCTTCTTGCAGCTCGTCCGGATTGCGGACGATTCTCATCCCGCGTCCCCCGCCGCCCGATGCCGCCTTAATGATAATCGGATAGCCATGCTCCTTCGCGAAGAACATCGCTTCCTGCAGGGTTTGAATCGGTTCAGGAGTTCCGGGAATGACGGGAATACCTGCCTTAATTGCCATGGTACGAGCGTCAACCTTGTCTCCAAACATCTGAATATGCTCTGGCTTGGGTCCGATGAAGACAATGCCTTCCTCTTGGCATCTCTGGGCAAACTCAGCATTTTCCGAGAGAAATCCATATCCCGGATGAATAGCATCCACATCGTGGCGCTTGGCTACTTCGATAATCCCTTCAATGTCAAGGTACGCCTCAATAGCGCCTTTTCCCTCTCCGATCAAATAAGCCTCGTCGGCTTTAAAGCGGTGCAGGGCAATGTTGTCCTGTTCGGAATACACGGCAACTGTTCGAATTCCTAATTCCGTACAAGCACGGAAGATTCGAATCGCAATTTCTCCACGGTTAGCGACTAGCACTTTCTTAAAACGTGTAATTTGTTTCATCCTTTGCCTCCCTGTCTCCCACAACTCCAAATGTGATTAATAGTTTTATATATTAGAATATCATAAAGCAAATTTATCAAATTGTTAATAACTTTTCGTTATTTTATTTATTCCAGTATTGCATGATCGAGTAAGAATGCGGTTAAACCCATCGTATAAACGGGGAAAATATGGTGAACAATGGAAGCATGAGGTGAACAACGATGCTCTTACTTGATCGAACGCCAGCTTATATTTGGCGCTTATTGCTTCCTAAACAAAACATTTTATTTCCAGAAAACCGAGACGACGAAGATCTTATCTTTCATTATCGAGAATTTGTTTACTTCGTCCATGAAGATGGGGCTGTAATCAGGATGAAGAAGCCGCAAAATGTCCACAAGCTGCAGCCTGAGGACATGTGGGAGCTTCTTTTTCACGATCATGATACATTTGATTATGATGATCATGGCATGTTTTCTATTGGTTCCATTTTGATTCACATGGGTTTTCTCCTGCCAATGAAAACCAACCTGCATTACCCAGGCTATGAGGTTGAGGTGATTAATAAACTGTCGCCAGAACCCGTGGTTTACCGCTATACCCTGCCTTCCGCATCATTTCGCTACGCCCTATATTTTTCATTGCTTAAATGTCATGAACTGAATCTGCAAGATGAAGAGAGTGAGTTTGAGGTACAATCCATCTCTGTACTCGACTTCGATACGAAAGAAATGACGCCCCCTTCTTCCTTAGGATAGGGGGTTTTAAGATGCGCTTAGGAACCGCTTGCTATGCCTTCCTTCTAAACGGTGCAAGCTCCACGTGACGACAAGAGAGACGAACAAACAACAGAACCAGGGAAGCGCAGGCCAGTTAATTTGTGCTCCGAGATCGTAAATCCATCCTCCAAGACTTGTACTCAGCGCTCCGCCGATAGCAAGGGAATAACCATTAAAGCCGTAATATGAAGCCAGTTTTTGTTTTGGTGCAAGGATGGGAACGATATCCATGAGAACAGGACCCGAAATCATAATTCCAATGGCGAAGATAAACGAGTTAATAAGCAATTCCCAAAGAGTAGTAGAGAAGCTAAATAGGAATAGTCCGGTTCCCATCAGCAAGGAGCCGATTCCAATCAACGTCATGCGGTGCTGGTATTTTTCCATCCACTTTGTCACCTGCATCTGCAGCAAGATTACGGATCCAGAGATCACGGCATAAATATAAGCCACGCTTTCTGGTTGGCCTGTTAGGGTTTGGGCCAGCTTCGGAATGGTTAAAAACAGCTGCATATACAGGTAATAGTAGCCGATTAAAATGGTGGTATAAATCACGAACGGCGTATCCTTGACGATCTGCTTGACGTCCTGCGTCCAGCTTACCTGCGATATTTCAACCTCCAACGAAGGAAGAGCGAAGAGACACAAGAAACCGATAAACACATACGTAAAACCTGCGGAAAGGGCTAGGTAAGAAAATGGAAGGGTACTCAGTACACTCCCTACCAAGGTGGAGGCTACAATTCCCATATTGGTTACGACGTTTTTAAAAGAGAAGAGGGCCTTCCGGTGCTCATCAGGCGTCAGCCGAGCAAAGGCGGCTTGAAAGGACGGCTCAAATAGGGCGCCACCCAGCCCAGAAATAATCGCCGCGAGGAAAAAATGCCAGGTACTTGTGCAAAAGGCAAAGCTAATAAATCCAATGGATCGAATAAATACGCCGATGACCAGACTAGGCTTACAGCCGAAACGATCTGCAAAGATGCCGCCGATAAACATAAGTCCCTGTTGAGAAAACTGACGGACGCCGAGCAGAACACCAGCCATGGCCATCGACCAAGCGAAGCTCCCGGTCAAATAAAGAGTAAGGTAAGGAATCAAGGCATAAAAGCCCATATTCATCAGAAATGAGCTGCAATATAAAATCTTAATCCCTCGAGGAGATAGCCCCCAAATCCTCATTAGCATGGAATACACCTTCTTTGTCAGAATCATTCTACTCTAAAGATAAGGGAGGAATTTATTGCTGTACAACGAATAGTATTGATTACAATCATCAATAATTTGAATAGTAGGAGTTCGTTTCATGGATATAGAGCAGTTGCAGGCTTTTGTGGTTCTAGCGCACAATAAAAGCTTTTCTAAGACCGCAGAATCCCTCCATCTCGTCCAATCCACCGTAACCGCTCGCATTCAGAGCCTAGAGAGGTCTGTAGGCAGACCTCTGTTTACCCGCAACAACCGAAAAGTTGAAATTACCCCTGCAGGGCTTTCCCTGCTTCCGTATGCTGAACGAATTCTAATGCTTC
>JBEQAI010000353.1:0-4073 GCA_041640415.1 Ammoniphilus sp.
GCTATCTGGATCTCCACAGGCGCAAGGAAGAGAATCCTCGATGGAACGCTTCACCTGCAAGCCCTTCTGTTGAAATTGAACAGAAAATCGCTCAATGCCTTGATTGATAAATTCCTTCATTTCAATTTGCCTTTTTTTCATGACGGCCTTTCTCGAGTCCAAACGAGATAATTGCAGCAGATCGTTCACTAAACGAATCATTCTTTCGGTTTCATTTAGCGTTACATGGACAAACCTCGGAGCCACCACAGAATCATGAATCGCTCCATCCTCTAACGCTTCTAAATAGCTCTTCAATGTTGTAAGTGGCGTTCTTAATTCATGGGATACGTTCGCTACAAAATCTTTTCTTTGCTTTTCGAGAAGTTCTTGCTCTGTCACGTCCTGTAAGACTGCAATAATTCCCTTGCTTGCTTGCTCTTCCTTCTTTAACTGCCGGCAGGTAACCCTTACTACTCTGTCTGACCCGTTTCTCGTCGGTTGAATGAGAATGGAGCCCACACCTTGAAAAAGGGGAAGAATACGGTCTTCTTCTTGGGAGAGCTCCAGGACATCGTAAATGGTGGTGCCTAGGACGACTTCCTCTTCCACCTCCAGCATTTCACTGGCACGAGAATTGATCAGGATGACCCGCCCTTCCTTATCGGTTGCAATGACTCCATCGCTCATATTGGATAGAATGGAAGCGAGCTTTTGTTTTTCTTCTTCGTTTTGAGATAACGCCTCGCGCAGTCGTTTCGTGAGGTAATTAAAGGCTTCCGCAAGCTGTCCGATCTCATCATTACTGTATACTTTGACTCGTCGGTCAAAATCTCCTTCCGCCATGGCGGCAGCTTGCTTGGTGATTTCTTTAACCGGTGTGGTAATGGTTCGGGCAAGCAAGATCCCTAGGCTTCCCGTCATCAATAGGGATATGACCGTGGCTGTGAGCAAGATTCCATTAATCCTTCGCATCGTCTCATACATATCTTCCATAGAAGAAACCATGTAGAGCGCTCCGATGGTTCGTACCCCACTCTTAATTGGAATGGCTAAAACCCGAACGCGATGTCCTGTCTGGGGTTGAATTTGTGTTACTTCAAAACGGGTCCCTAGCAGTGCTAGATGCACTTCTTCTCGGGTGTTTTTCTGTCCAATGATTCCTTTTTCCTCTTCCGTTGTCGTTAAGACGACACCATTTCGATCAATCACCTGCACGTCGGTCTCACGCAGCGCTAATAAATTATTAACCAAATAATTAATATCCCCGGTCCGACTTTCTTCTAGATCTTCTTGAGGATTTTCCATGTCCACATCCAAATAGCGCTGCAAATTCACAGCTAGAAGATTGGACTGGGTATTTAACGTTTCTGTAAAGTTGTTAATATAATAGTTTTCTACTTCTCGAATAAAATAAGCACCAATCACTTGCATCGCTACCAGGATGAGCAAGAGATAAATAACAACGACCTTCCATTGAACGGACTTAAAGAATGTAAACGTCATGTTCTACCCCTCAGACAAGGGATGTTTAAACACATAACCTAAACCTCGACGTGTAAGAATATACTGCGGATTACTCGGATCATCCTCTATCTTTTCACGCAGACGCCGGATGGTGACATCAACGGTCCGTGCATCTCCATAGTAGTCATATCCCCATACTGACTGCAGAAGATGATCACGCGTAAGGACCTGCTCCGAATGAACCGCTAGAAAATGCAAGAGGGTAAATTCCCTTTGGGTAAGCTCCACCTCTTGCCCTTCTTTTTTCACGATGTAAGAGACAGGATCCACCTCGAGAACTCCCACTTGCAGAATATGATCATTTCCTTTCTCTTTCTGGCTATTTCCTTCTGCCCGACGTAGATGAGCTTTTACTCTTGCTAGCAACTCCCGGGTCCCAAAGGGCTTGGTGACATAGTCATCTGCTCCCAATTCTAACCCTAACACCTTGTCTATTTCCGAATCCTTTGCTGTAAGCATAATAATAGGCATATCTTGATGTTTTCGAATCGCTTTGCATACTTCCATTCCATCTAGCTTGGGAAGCATAATATCCAATAAAAGCAGATCCGGGCTATGTTCCTCTGCCATTCGTACGGCTTCTTCTCCATCGTAGGCACAGATTACCTGATAACCTTCCTTCTCTAATGTAAATTTGAGAATATCGGCAATGGGTCGTTCATCATCTACAACTAGAATTAATTTAGCCACTACGCCTATACCTCCTCTTGTCCTTCCTTCTATGATACCATGTATCCCTTCTTTTTTTGGCAGAAAAAAACGGCAGCAGAAGATCTGCTACCGTTACGGCTACCCTCGGAAATATCTCATGGGATTCGTATTTGAACCATTTTTTATGATTTCAAAATGCAAGTGGACGCCTGTCGATTCTCCCGTCGAACCCATCACGCCAATTTTTTCTCCTTTTTGCACGACATCACCAACGGACACATCAACCGTGCTTAGATGACCATATAATGTCCGGTATCCGTTCCCGTGATCGATGACCACGCTTTTCCCATAATTCCCATTCCAGCCGGCCTGTACGACTTTTCCGTTGTCTGATGCCTTAATATTGCGGTTGCTTACCCCTGCAATATCCAGTCCTTGATGCATCTTCCCCCATCGTGGACCATACCCGCTTGTAATCCGACCGCCATTCGTCGGCCAAGCAAATGTACCATCTCCACGGTCTGGTTTGACCTTGGTTCCTTTTTGAATGATTCGGTTCACAGGTTCAGCCAAAATCTCTTCTTCAATAACTTTCTTTTCAGTTTGAACGCCATTTTCCGTCGTATATTGGTAAACTACTCGTTTACGTCCTTCTTTGCCTTCTTGTAGAACCCGTTGTTCTCCACGGAACAGGGCGTCTGACGCTTGAACTTCAATCTTGTAATGCAGCGTCTCTTCTACTTCTTTACGTTCAATCACCTGTACCGTCAGCTTAGGTCTCGCCGCGGTAACGGTAAGCTCTTGTCCTAATTGAAGCAAGGTATTCTCTGTAATGCCCGGATTATTTCGGTAGATATCTTCGGACGTAATGCCATATTGCTTAGCAATACAGCCGATGCAATCCCCCGGTTGAACAATATGCGTCATCTGTTCGAGAGATCCTTTGACCAATAATTCTTTTAAATCATCTCGGTTCAGCAATAGTTTCGGATGGATCTTCTGCTCTTGTATCGCAATGGACTCCTTAAATCGGACTTCTTTTTCTGGGGTTGTCGCCGCTGCAGTAGCGGTTTGCTCCTTATCTTGGGCTACAGGTAACGGTCCATATTCTCCCTTGATCTCTTCTAGGAGTTGGTCAACCGTGCTGCGATTCGTCGTGTATCCAGCCGCTTTACCATCAATGATTAAAGCCTGGGCCGTTACCTTTAGCTCGATTTTATCTTCTATGGCTTGGATAGTTTGTTCATTTGTCGCATTGGCATTTCTAATGGTTTCTTCTTGGAATTCAATTTCATTCTCTACTTCTATTGTTAATGCTCCGTGAAGGGATTGGTATTGCCTGATTTGCTTATCGATATGCCTCTGAATTACATCGGGATGATCCACCGTGCCTACTTCTTGGCCATCAACGATTACATGGTATAACGTTTTAGAGTTTGCATTATAATAATGGTTAGCTAAACCAGATCCTGTAATAAACAAGGAAACCGTAACTAGCCCTATTGCTGTTTTCCGTTTATTCTTCTTCGCTAAAGCGATTCCTTGGTTCCACTTCTCCGTGAGCCAACTTTTCGCTTTATGTATTCGTTCCATTCTAGCCTCCTGTGACCAACTGCGACATTTTCATGTATATGGAAAAGGATGTATGGGAATGCTAAAATTTTGGGCATTTTTCCACATAATATTAAGTTAACACAAGCCGATACAGGGGTTCAAGCTATTTTTCTCTTTTTTTATCTGTTTTTCTACAAAATACGACATTAATAGGAGGTATTTTTATGAAAGAACGTAATTTACTTGCAGGATTCGTGTCCATTGATGATGCTCAACAGGCAGAACAAGCCTTGCGCCAAGCCGGTTTTAAAGAAGTTCAGGTAGACACCATCAGCCCCTATCCTGGGGAAGGAACTCAACAG
>JBEQAI010000354.1:0-4060 GCA_041640415.1 Ammoniphilus sp.
ATGGAACATGGAAAATGGACACCAGTTCTAAATATGCAAGACGTCATACGGGATTAACTCCTTTTGAAGTAGTGGGACCTGCTAGAGGAACAGCTATCATGAAAAATGAAGGTGGAAGCAAAGTACAAGGTACATGGGCTAACTGCTCTGGAGGAATGACGCTTTGGAATACCGTTCTTTCCTGTGAGGAGAATTTCGAATCTCAAGCTTCAAAAGCTAAGTTACCTTCCGAGCACTACGGATGGGTAATTGAGGTAGACCCATTTGATGCTGAAGACAAGAATTTTGCACCAAGGAAACATACTGCGCTAGGGCGTTTCAATCATGAAAACACAGCAATGGGTCTTGCAAATGATGGGCGTATTGTTGTTTATATGGGAGATGATAAAGGAGATGCCTGTGTTTATAAGTATATATCCAAAGGCAAATATAATCCTTCAGCAGGGTTAAAGAACTCCCAACTACTAGAAGATGGTCAACTATATGTAGCTAATTTTGATAAGGGAGAATGGATTAAGCTGGATATTGAAGCGGTAAAGAAGAAATTGTATCCAGCTAGTGGTAGCTATTCTGTTCCAAGTGTATTAAAAATGAGGGATGAAACTCTAGCTAAGCTTCAAGCTAAATTCCCGGCTGATGCAACTTATGCTCATATCCTCGTGAATACGCATGAAGCTGCAATCATCCTTGGCGGAACGCCTACGGACCGTCCGGAAGATATTGAGATCAGTCCGTTTGATAATACCCTGTTCATTGCTCATACCAATAACGCAACACACGGCAATGTTCATGGACACATTACTCGAATCTTTGAAGACGGCAATGATTTAACTTCTATGACATTTAATTTTGAGATTTTTGCAGCTGGTGGACGCCAAAGTGGATTCTCGGCTCCTGATAATTTATCCTTTGATAGCAAGGGTAACTTATGGACCGTAACAGATATGTCCGAAAGTAAGATTGGAACAGGGACATTCAAACCATTTGGAAATAACGGTCTCTTTGTCATTCCGACGTTCGGGTCCAATACTGGTGAAGCCTTCATGTTTGCTTCCGGACCTGTAGGTTCCGAATTGACTGGTCCTTGGTTTACCCCCAATGAAGAAACCTTGTTCTTAGCGGTACAACATCCACAGGAAATGTGGCCACATCGTGCAGGTGACTCGATTCCGCGTCCTTCTGTTGTCGCCATTAAAGGTTTTAAAGGAATCAAAACCAGCAATGGAAACAACGGAAATAACGGTAACGGCAAAAAATAATAGATAGGAGGCTGATCAATATGTTCTCGAACATCGGAATTCCCGGGTTAATCCTGATCCTTGTTATCGCATTGATTATTTTTGGACCTTCCAAGCTTCCCGAGATTGGACGAGCCTTTGGCCGCACGTTAACGGAGTTTAAGAGTGCGACAAAAGAATTGGTAGGCGGAGATAAGGAAGAAGAGAAAGTGGAAGAAAAGAAGGCCGAGCTCGTAGCGGTGGAAAAGAAAGATAAGCCTGCAGTGTAATACACGGGGATGCAGACGGGGATTCCTGTCTGCATCCTTTTTTGGGGAGGAGGGAAAGTAGATGAGTCAACAGGACATGCACCTAGTAGAACATTTGGGAGAGTTAAGAGGTCGCCTAATCAAGACGGCTCTAGCTTTTCTAGTAGCGCTTGTAGCATCCTTTATCTATGTAAAAGACATCTATAATTGGCTGGTGAGAGATTTAGATGGCAAACTAGCTATCTTAGGTCCTAGTGATATTTTATGGGTCTATATGATGATTGCGGGGGTATTTGCGATTACCGTAACCATACCGGTGGCTGCTTTTCAAACCTGGCGTTTTGTATGTCCGGCCTTGTCTAAGGAAGAGCGGAAAGTAACGTTGAGCTTTATCCCGGGCTTATTTATTTTGTTCGTCATTGGGCTTTCTTTTGGATATTTTCTGCTGTTCCCCAGTGTTCTTGGGTTCTTAACCGCTCTTTCCGCAGGGCAGTTTGAAACGATGTTTACAGCAGATAAGTATTTTCGGTTTATGCTTAACCTGACTTTGCCGTTTGGATTCCTATTTGAGATGCCTCTTGTGGTGATGTTTCTTACACGGTTAGGGATCTTAAATCCAATTCGGTTAGCCAAAGCTAGAAAACTGGCTTATTTCTGCCTCATTGTAGTGTCGGTATTGATTACGCCTCCTGATTTCATATCGGATATTTTAGTGATAATCCCCCTTATCGTCTTATATGAAATTAGTGTTACTTTATCAAAATTGGTGTATAAGAAGAGATTGACCGTCGAGGCAGAAGGTCAATAAGATAAAAAATAGAGGCTGGTCTTCATTCCAGCCTCTATTTTCTATTCCATAAAGCGGTCCCGAATTTTGATATATTCTCTAGGTTGAAAGGGATCAAATAGATGAACATCAAGGGGTTGGGCTCTCGTGATCTGTACATCAGCTTTATTCCAAGGTTGTCCATTATAGCGATCAACATGGGCATGGGTATACCATGCGGCTAAAAATAGCAACATAAAGGTTAGACCGCCCACAATTGCGGACCTGAGTATCATAAAAATCACTCCTTCACTTCATAAGATGAGGCAAGGAGACCATTTTTATACATATTTTTATGGATTGGAAAAAATTTTTTTTATGCAATTTGGAGTGTTTCTACCTATTTATAATATCCGAGTAAAAACGGAGGATTCAGTGTACGATAAGGTGAAATAGTAAGTTTTTTCGTATATAATACTATAGTATGCATTATGTTCCATCGGAAAAGGGAGGTTTTCGTTTTGGCGTGGTTGCAGCTTGCCATTTTATCACCATTTTTGCTGGCAATATTTATACCCTTTCTGTATAAATATGTAAGGCAAATTCATACTGGATGGTTTGTTCTTATCTTGCCCGTTGTTCTCTTCACATATCTTGTACAATTCCTTCCAACGGTTTCGAGGGGAGAGAGCATTCAACATACGATAGAGTGGATACCTTCATTAGGGATTAACTTTACCGCTTACGTAGATGGATTAGGTCTTCTGTTTGGTCTACTCATTACAGGGATCGGATCCTTAGTTGTTCTCTACTCGATCTACTACTTGTCTAAAGAGAAAGAAGCACTGAATTCCTTTTATGTGTATCTTTTGATGTTTATGGGCGCGATGCTTGGGGTTGTATTATCAGACAACTTGATGGTGTTGTATGTTTTCTGGGAATTAACCAGCTTAGCTTCGTTCTTGCTAATCGCCTACTGGTACCAACGTGAAAAATCCCGATACGGTGCGCAGAAATCTATGCTTATCACTGTTTTCGGTGGATTTGCCATGTTTGCAGGGTTCGTTTTGCTCTTTATGATGACGGGCACGTATAGCATTCGTGAGATCATAGCTCAAGTGGGAACGATATCCACTCACGAACTGTTTATTCCAGCTATGCTCTTAATTTTGCTGGGCGCTTTCACCAAGTCAGCGCAGTTTCCTTTTCACATCTGGTTACCCGATGCGATGGAGGCACCGACTCCCGTTAGTGCGTATTTGCACTCAGCAACCATGGTTAAAGCGGGGATCTATCTTGTTGCAAGACTAAGTCCGATTTTTGCGGGGCAGGCAGAATGGTTCTGGCTCGTGGCTGGGTTTGGAATTGTGACTTTATTCTGGGGTTCCTTCTCTGCAGTGAAACAAACAGACTTAAAATCCATTCTAGCCTTTTCAACCATAAGTCAGTTAGGGTTGATTATGTGTTTACTCGGATTAGGCTCTGCATCTGTTCACTTTGGGTATGACAAAGAAACCGCTTTGTACACGACAGCAGTTCTAGCAGCCGTTTTCCATTTGATAAATCATGCCACGTTTAAAGGTGCCCTGTTTATGGTCGTGGGGATTGTGGATCACGAAACAGGAACAAGAGATATCCGCAAGCTAGGCGGTCTCATGACCCTCATGCCGATCACCTTTACGCTTGCCATTATCGGAACGTTTTCTATGGCGGGTTTACCCCCGTTTAATGGATTCCTTAGCAAAGAGTTGTTTTTCACAGGCGTGTTAAATGCGAGTCAGTTAAATCTGTTTGAAATGCAGACGTGG
>JBEQAI010000355.1:0-4059 GCA_041640415.1 Ammoniphilus sp.
AACCGTTAAGCCCGAAGCGCTTTTTGGGCAATATCGCTGCGATAATGCGCACCCTCAAAAGAAATTTTCTGAACCGCTTGATACGCTTTATCACGGGCTTCTTGTACCGTACTTCCAATGGAGGTCACCGCTAACACCCGACCTCCATTGGTTACCACTTGACCATTCTTCAGCTCCGTCCCCGCGTGAAAAACGATCGCTTCCTCACCCACTTGATCCAATCCCTTAATTTCCTTGCCTTTTTCATATGGACCTGGATATCCGCCAGAAGCCATAATCACACATACCGCAGCTTCTTTTTTCCACTGGACATCTAGCTTTTCCAACTCGCCTGTAGCGCCGGCAATTAGAATATCGACTAAATCGGTGTCTAAGCGAGGAAGAACCACCTGTGTTTCTGGATCACCAAATCTGGCATTATATTCGATCACTTTAGGGCCATCCTTGGTAATGATAAGTCCTGTATATAATATCCCTCTAAAAGGAGAGCCCTCTTTCACCATCGCTTCAGCGGTTGGGTTTACAATGTTTTGAATGATTTGCTCAACCAAGCTCGCTGGCATGTGAGGAACCGGAGAGTAGGTTCCCATTCCACCTGTATTCGGACCTTTGTCTTCATCGTAGACAGGCTTGTGATCTTGCGAAGGGACCATGGGCTTTACGGTAGTTCCATCTACAAAGGAAAGCAGCGTCATTTCCTCGCCCTGAAGGAACTCCTCAATCACCACTCGGGCTCCAGCCGACCCAAAAACCTCATCCTTCATAATTTGGCGAAGAGCTTCCTCCGCCTCTTCTAGCGTTAACGCGACGGTAACTCCTTTTCCTGCCGCCAGACCATCCGCCTTGACAACAATCGGAGCCCCTTCCTTGCGTACATAAGTGAGAGCTTCCTCATACGTATCGAAGGACTCATACTTGGCCGTAGGAATGTTGTACTTTTTCATGAGATCCTTTGCAAAGGTTTTGCTTCCCTCAATTAAAGCTGCATTTTTCTTCGGACCAAAGACTGCTAATCCGCGCTCTTCAAATACATCGACGATGCCGCCCAGCAATGGATCCTCAGGTCCTACAAAAGTGAGGTCGATTTTGTTCTCCACTGCAAACTGCGCTAGCTTGTCAATTTCCATTACACTAATCGGAACACATTCCGCGATTTGCGCAATCCCAGCATTACCAGGAGCACAATAGACTTTTTCTACCTTTGGACTTTGAGCCAGTTTCCAGACAATCGCGTGTTCGCGACCGCCACCGCCCACTACTAAGATATTCAATAGTAGCTCCTCCTTTTAGAAGATTAATGTTTGAAATGACGTACTCCCGTTAGCACCATGGCAATCCCATGCTTGTTGGCTTCTTCAATGGAATCCTTGTCACGAATGGAGCCTCCAGGCTGGATAATCGCGGTTACGCCTGCTTTTGCCGCTTCTTCGATCGTATCTGGCATTGGGAAGAAGGCATCGGAAGCAAGAATCGACCCTTTGGCTTTGTCACCAGCTTGTTCAATGGCAATGCGGGCCGAGCCTACACGATTCATCTGACCTGCACCGACACCGACGGTTTGGAAGTCCTTAGCTAGAACAATGGCATTGGATTTAACATGCTTGACCACTTTCCAACCGAATAGAAGCTGTTCAAGCTCTTCTGGAGTTGGCTTGCGATCGGTGACGATTTGAAGATCCTCTTCCGTTACTTGCTTGATGTCTTCCTCCTGCACCAATAAACCGCCTTGAACAGAAGAAAGTCGAAGAACAGGCTTCTCATCCGCCTTGTTTTCCGCAAGCTTAAGCAGTCTTAGATTTTTCTTTTCCTTTAAGACTTCCAAGGCATCCGCTTCAAATCCAGGAGCCATAATGATTTCGAGGAATAGCTCCTTCATCAACAGAGCGGTATCCTTATCAATCACGCGGTTCGCTGCAACAATTCCGCCAAAGATGGAAACCGGATCGGATTCATACGCTTTTTGATACGCTTCAAGAATGGTTTTGCCAGTGCCCACCCCGCAAGGATTGGTGTGCTTCACCGCAACGACGGCGGGCTCTGAAAATTCCTTCACGAGCTGCAAGGCTGCATCCGCGTCATTGATATTGTTATAAGATAATTCTTTGCCATGCAGCTGTTCTGCTGTACTCAACGTGCCTTTTCCGGCTAAAGGCGTACGATAGAAGCCTGCCTTTTGATGCGGGTTTTCCCCATAGCGAAGGTCCTGCACCTTTTCGAAGGTTACTGTATATTGGTCTGGCCATTCTTCGCCCACTTGCTCCGTCAAGTAATTGGATATCAGGGAATCATAGGCAGCCGTATGACGGAACACCTTCGCAGCTAAGCGGCGACGGGTCTCAAGGCTTACTCCTCCCGCTTTCAATTCGGCAACTACACCCTCATAATCCTTAGCGTCTACTACAACCGTTACAAACGCATGGTTCTTCGCTGCAGAACGAAGCATGGTCGGTCCGCCGATGTCGATGTTCTCAATGGCATCCTCATACGTAACATCTGCTTTACTGATGGTTTCCTTGAAAGGATAAAGGTTCACGATAACGAGATCGATCGGTTGGATCTTTAATTCTTCGAGCTGCTTTTGGTGCTCTTCCTTATCTCGGATGGCCAATAAACCGCTATGGATATTTGGATGAAGGGTCTTTACACGTCCATCCAATATTTCTGGAAAACCCGTGACCTCTGAAATTCCCGTTACTTTAATCCCTTGTTCCTTCAATAGCTTGGAGGTTCCGCCAGTTGAAATAATTTCCACACCTAGCTTTTCCAACTCCTTGGCTAATTCCACAACACCCGTTTTATCGGAAACACTAATTAATGCTCTTGTCATTTCATCTCCACCTTTCTTCCGTTTTGCTCGATTTTGCCTTCGGCAATCCAACCGATCACTTCCGGCAGAAGCTGATGCTCTTGAACCTGTATTTTATGTGAAAGGGTTTCTTTCGTTTCACCTGATTCGATTTCTACGATCCGCTGCGCGATGATGGGTCCGGTATCCATTCCGGCATCGACAAAGTGGACCGTGATCCCTGTGATCTTTACTCCATAATCGAGCGCTTGTCCAATGGCATCCTTCCCTGTAAAGGCCGGGAGAAGCGAGGGATGAAGATTGATCATCCGACCTGAATAGGAGCCAAGCAGGGTCGGCCCGATGAGTCTCATATAGCCTGCCAGGACAATCAGTTCGATTCCTTGCTCCTGCAGTTTATCCAGGATAAGCTGTTCATAAGCAGCTTTGTCCGCATGTTCTTTGGGTTGAAAAGAAAAAACAGGAATGGATTCCTGTTCAGCCCTTTTTATCACCAACGCACCCGGACGATCGCAAACCAATAGCGCGACTTCTATATTTTTCAACCGCCCCTCTTTCACTGCTTCCACTACGGCAGCAAAATTAGAACCGGTTCCTGATGCAAATACGGCGATCTTCATTGCTAATTTCCTCCGACGAGACGTACCTCTTCATTTCCTTCAACAACCGTTCCGATGCGATAAGCCTTCTCGCCAAGAGAAGCTAACTTATCGACAACCGCTTCGCTGTCTTCTGGGGAAACCACGAGGATCATACCAATCCCCATATTAAAAGTTCGGTACATATCATAGTCGGTGATACCGCCTTTTTCTTGAATTAAGCTAAAGATCGGCAAGACGGGCCATGTTCCTTTTTCCACATCGACCTGAACCCCTTGCGGCAATACTCTAGGAATATTGTCGTAGAAGCCGCCGCCAGTCACGTGAACCATCCCTTTGATTTGGAACTCGTTCATCACTTCGAGAAGAGGCTTGACATAGATTCGGGTGGGCGTGAGCAGACTATCCCCTAGCGTTGTTCCTAACTCCTCCACCTGCGTGTCAAGGGTTAAACCGGCATCCTCTAGAAGCACCTTTCGCACAAGCGAAAATCCATTGCTGTGAACACCGCTAGAGGCGAGACCTAGAACCACATCTCCCGGGGCGATGGCGGAGCCGTCAATCAGCTTTTTGCGGTCTACGATTCCAACCGTAAAACCGGCGATATCGTATTCTCCATCCGCATACATGCCCGGCATCTCAGCGGTTTCTCCG
>JBEQAI010000356.1:0-4035 GCA_041640415.1 Ammoniphilus sp.
ACCCTCCAAACGGGGCACCCCGGATTTAACTCTCTTTCGTCATGATTCCTCCTGCCCAAAAATATCTACGCCCGCGCCTTTCATTCTCCTATATCATACCATGAACCATGTGATCACTTTATTAGTCATGGAGGAATATCCGCGTGGAAATTACGGTAGGTCATTTGAATCCGGTGGACTCAGCTTATCAGCGGGGCTCGTTGGTCTTTAAGAGAGCAGTGGAAAGCTTCTCAAAGGGTCACGTTCGCGTTCGCGTCCTTCCTCGCTTGAACGTAAGCGGTGGACAATTGATCCAAGCAGTACGAGCAGGAAAACTCGATATAGGCGTAACGGCCTCCGGGCCCATTGGAGAGCTTGTTCCGGAGACAAATGCCTTTGATTTTCCCTATCTATTTAAAAGTCGAAAGCACGCTTATAAGGTATTGGATGGAGAGATTGGGAACGAGGTCAACCGAGCGATCAGGAAGATCGGATTGAGAAATTTGGCTTGGTGGGAAAATGGCTTTCGTCATATTACAACCACAAGAAGACCGATCCGTAAACCCAGTGACCTGAAGGGGCTGAAGTTTAGGACCTTGGATAATCCCATCTATCAGACCTTGTTTAGGCTATGGGGTACTGAACTTACTTCCATTCCGTTTCCCGCTCTCTATGCTGCACTGAAAAACGGAAGGGTACACGGCCAGGAAAACCCGCTGGGATTCATCATACCCAACCGGTTTTACGAGGTGCAGCGGTATTTAACGCTGACGGGCCACACGTACAGCCCTGCTTTGTTTGTCATGAATGCTTCGCGATTCGAACGCTTACCCGTTCCGCTAAGGAAAATCATTCTGCAAGCTGCAAAGCTTGCTCGTGATTACGAAAGGAACTATTTGAGAAAAAATGAAATGGGCTTCTTGCGGACCGCCCAAAAAGGCGGGATGTGCATCTTGACCAAGAAAGACATTGATCTTTCGGCTTTCGTTCGTACTTCCAGGGAGGTATATGCCAGACTCGGAAAGCCGTACGAAGAGATTCACCGGAGAATTCGCTTACTTTCCCCTCGCGTTCCATGAAGGAGCCGGCCAGATGACCTGGGTTTCCGCCAGCGCGGGAGGCCAGATGATCCGGTATTGCTGGTTCAATAGCTGAACGAGCAAACCATTCGCCCATTCGTTTTGGCCAGACTCATTGAATCGAACTCCCTTCCAAGGCATGATAAGCTGAGCTCCAGGAAGTCTAGTCTGCCTTAGTGCCCGACGAATAGACTGGGGAGTTGTGCTATCCGCTCGATGGATGGCATCCGCCAGGACGATCATACCCGTGAAACTCCTGGCATTCGTTTCATTCATATCCTCGCCAAAGAGATCAAGGTACTGCTGATTGATGGCCTTCACCCGTGGGTTTTGATTTTCCAGACCGAGTGCCCAGCTGGCTCGGCTAATCACGTAGTTTCCATTCTGGGCGACATGCTCAATAAATTCTGGAACAACGTAGCCCGCATTTTGCACCGTCAATGCATCCGGATACCAGCCCATTGTTTTTAGTGCATGAATCATGCGGATCGCATCCGCTAAAAATTGATGGCCAAAGACCACGTGAGGCCGCGCATGTCGGACTCGCTTCAGTATCGGAACAAAGCGGGTCACAGAAGGACCATACATCTCAAAGGAAACCAGTTCTCCTCCAAAGCGGCGAATGGACTCCATTTCAACCTGCGAGGCCTCTTTTCCAAATTGGGAATCCTCCGAAACGATAGCAAATCGGGATATCGTATGCCCTCTATTTCGGAGAAATTGAAACAGCTCAAAAAACAAGCGAGTAAAAATCCGATCATCTGGACCCGTTCGGAAAAACCATCGGAAGTTCCGCTCTGTCAAGGAGGGGGCCGATGACTCCGGGTTCAGAAAAGGAATCTGATGGGCCTCAGCAATCTGCGAAGCTGCAGCGGTTACGCTAGTCTGGTAAGACCCGATTAGCGCAGCCACACCCACTTGCCTAATCAGTTGCTGCTTTGCTGCTTTTTCCCCTGTTGCCGGATCGCCCTTCGAGTCTCTCCATACAAGTCGAATTCTCCGTTTTCCCAGTAGGGGTAATCCATTCGTTTGATGTACTTGATGCACGGCTAATTCTAATGCTTGCCGAATACTCCTGCCGACGGGTGCATGCTCCCCGCTTAAGGGATAGATGGCGCCAACTGCGATGTCATTTCGTTTGCTGAATTCGATTTTTTTCGCCCCTCTTTCATAACTTCATCCCTGCCTATTGTATGAGTATAGGAATCAATATGACGCAACCGATAATAAACAGAAGGAGATGGATTGACTTTGGGAAGACCACACAGACCAAAACTTTATAAAGTTGGTACGGATGCGGTAAATCCTCCGTATACCTTTATCAATAGAAAGGGAGCGTTGACAGGATTTGATATCGAGCTGTTCAATTGCGTTGCGCGTAAGGCTGGATTAAACATTAGGTATGTGCCTATGGCGTGGACATCACTGTTGGGCTCTCTTCGTTCAAGAAGAACCGATATCCTTGTAGCATCTATTACGATTACGCCAGAAAGGGCAGCCTTAGTAGACTTCTCTAAACCCTACTTTCGAACAACGACCGCTTTACTTGTGCCAAAGGATTCTACTATTCGATCGATAAATGATCTTCGCGGTAAGAGGGTCGGAGTCCAGGTTGCGACCATTACTTTGGATCAGCTTGAAAAATTCCTAGGAAAAAATAACCCGGGAATCGTTACCTTCCGGGATAATCCTGCGGCTTTTCGCGCCCTCAGAAATGGATCCGTAGACGCAGTTGCAGCTGATCTTCACGTCCTCCGCTACGTACTCCGAACCAGTCGAACCGCAGCATTTAAAATTGTCAGAGACTCGAGATTTGCCATAGATTTACACGGTTTTGCCGTTAGAAACGGTCATTGTTCTCTCCTAAAAAAGATTAATTTAGGCCTGAAAAGAACCATAGCAAGCGGAGATTGGACCCGCATATATCGAAAGTATTTCAGAAGATAAATAAGTAGGGGGAGTTGGACTTTAATTGTTTACTTCACTACCGTCCTTATAGCAAAGCTAAAGCCCTATTCGGTATAGCTCTGAAGAAACAGGCCCGCTTCCTCATAGAGTAGGCCTGTTTATTTACCGATACAATTACGTCCGACGTTCCGTATTATATTCGTATCTTATAGATATCTAGTATTATCGTACACTATGCTATACTACTAGTAATCTATAAAGGATAGGTGAAGCCATGAGCGTTCGACAATTGTTGTTCTTTATCTTCCTATTCTTTTCGGTTACCTTCACAGATAGAACTGCAGCAGAGGAAAAAGAGTATAAAGTAATTAAAGTGGCCGGGGATAATAATTTTCCCCCGTTCGAATACTTATCGTCTACTGGTGTCTATACAGGATTTAATGTGGATGTGATACAAGCTGTGTCTCTAGAAACCGGATTGAATATCGAATATTATCCTATGCCCTGGAGTGATGCTCTTCAGGCCTTGCGTGAGGGTCGGGTAGATATGGTTCAGGGTATGAAATATAGTCTCGCTCGAAGTGAGGTCTATGCTTTTACTGAGCCCTATTTTACAAGCTCGCAAGGTATTTTTGTTTTAAAAGATAATGTTTCTATTCATACCATTTCAGACCTTGAACAACGGTCGCTGGTCGTTCAAAAAGGCGACATTGCCTATGATGTAGTAGGGTACTTAAACCGGGCAAAAATTATCCAAGCGGAGAACCAGGAGCAAGCCATGCAGCTGCTGCTCGACGGGACGGTTGATGCCTTTCTGGGGAACCGGATGACGGGACAGTATATTCTTCAGAAGATGAACAGGTACGATGAGGTGAAAATTGTTGGCACGCCAATTGAACCCACCGATTATGCTATGGTGGTGATGCCCCATCATCAGATATAGATAGAGGAATTGAATCGAGGGATTCAAGCGATCAAGAAGAATGGCACATACGAAAAAATCCAAGCCAAGTGGTTTGGTGAATATATCCTTCCCTACGATTCGAAGCGTTTTCAACAGCTGTTTAAG
>JBEQAI010000357.1:0-4022 GCA_041640415.1 Ammoniphilus sp.
GAGTATCTACCCCCATACGAACGTGAATTTTGTTGACATCCGTTTTCATCCGTTCAGCAAGGATCTGAGCCAATACGGTCTTTGTTCCGGTTCCAATTTCCACAAGCCCTGAGATTAGGTTCATGGTCCCATCAGGATTAAAGATAATGGTCGCCCCAGAACTTGCATGGGTATCGATCGTTGAGGTTTTCCAGATACAGCTTATTCCCTTAGCCCTTACTAAACGGTCACTCACTGCCACATAACGACCTTCGTCCCAATTCATCAGCAGCTTGAGCCTCTGAATGCATTCAGGCAGATTACCGACCGTGCTTTCGTTCAGGCGGAATTGAGTGGGTGTGAGCTTCCCAGGAGTAATGGCGTTTTTCTTGCGGAGCAGCAAGGGATCCATTCCGAGCTTTTCAGCTAGCATATCCATCGTTCGTTCAAAAGCAAATAAAACCTCCGTGTGACTAAAGCCCCTATAGGCCGTTGCATAGGGATGGTTGGTATACACACAAAGAGAGTCGCACCATACGTTCTCAATGTCGTATGGACCGGTACAGCATACTGCAGCAGCTCTGCTGATTGTAGCGCCTTTATCCGAGTAGGCCCCGCTGTCAAACCTGAATTCAAGCTCAGCGGCTTTTAACAACCCATCTGTCGTGCATCCGAGCTTGACAGTGGCGTCCAAGCCGATATGAACGGGAGAGGTTATAAGATCCTCTTCCCTGGAGTTGACCAGCTTGACAGGTCTGCCTCCTACCGCTTTTGAAGCCATATAAGCAATCAGCTCTAGCTGGATGGCTACCTTGCCTCCATAACCGCCTCCTACTAGTGGGGTTTGAACCACAATCTTACCTGCGTCTAAATTAAAATAGTTAGCCAATAGTTTTTTTATCATAAAAGGAGCCTGCGAGGCAGATGCAATATGAATTTCCCCATCAGGACGTATTTCTGCAGTCACGCAGCGGGTTTCCATGGCAGCGTGATCTGATGGTGAAAAGGAAAAGGTAGCTTCCACGGTTACCTGACTTTCCGACCAGCCTTTCTCCATATTTCCTTTTCGGATCTTCGTACGATCCGCGATATTCGTATTAGGCTCAGGGTAGACGTGCTGAATCATTTGGTAGCTGCTTAAATTCTCATGGATTAATGGAGCATTGGGTTCCAGGGCTTCTCTAGGAGAATTCACAACGGGCAATGGTTCATAACTCACTTTAACAAGATCTGCAGCGAGCTTTGCCTCGACAGGCGTGTCGGCAACGACAACGGCGAGAACTTCTCCATAATAACGCACCTTGCCAAAGGCGATAGGAGGACGATCCCTTATCTCTTCACCTGTCAAAGGGTATGCTTGACCCACTAAGATCGCTCGTACACCAGAAATTTTTCGCGCTTCCGATGTATCAATCGATTGTATTCTCGCGTGGGCATGGGTACTAGTTATTAAATTGGCATGAAGCAACCCAGGGGAACGATAATCATCAAGATATTTTGCTGCTCCGGTTACTTTTTCCAGGGCTTCTTTACGAATGATATTTTTTCCGATCGCCATACTTTGTTCTCCTTTTCTCTAACCTTCACGAATCGTCATTGTTCCAATGAAAGTATTGCCCCAAATCTGTTGTTTAAAACCTTTAGTAAGGTTTACCTCTTCCAACTGCTGGTGATAATGGGGAGGACTATGCATTTTCAAAGAGGTTTTGCGGTGGAGTTAAAGATACGTACAGCGATTACAGGAGGCTTTTTGTATGAATAACAATGAAATGATCAGTCCGGATCATCTTTTGCTGATCATTACGGCTACTATCGTAGGAACCGTCGTACGAGCCCTTACGCTCAAGCAGGACTACCGACAATATCCAAGCCATCCGAATGGCTACCTCATTCATTTTGTAACAGGAGCTTTAGCGGCAGCGCTAGGGGCCTTTATTGTCCCGACTCTTATGACTAAGAATTTCGTGGCCGTGACCTTTTTAAGCTTGGCGATCCAGCAATTTCGCGAGGTTCGAAAAATTGAAAGAGAAAGCTTGGCTGAGCTGGAGCGCACTGAATATACGAGTCGTGGGGATTCTTATATTGATGGAATAGCCAAGACCTTTGAGGCAAGAAATTACCACGCTTTACTAACGGCTTTTGTCACGGGATTGACGATGCAGTTGCTTGATCAGCCCAAATGGGTTGAGGTCGCCCTTGGCATCTTGGCTGGAGCGGCATTATTTATTTTCCTGCGTAACTTTACCAAAGGGCTTAAGGTGAAGGATTTTGCCACGGTTACACAAGGGGAGATTGAAATTCGCGGTTCGGATCTCTATGTCGATGGTTTGCATGTATCTAATCTTGTCGGTGAGGAACTTGCTAAGAATTTTTTCCTCCAAGAAGGACTTGCAGCCATTATTCAAGCCAACGAAGAACATTACCGTGTCACCTTGGAGCATCTTGGCCAGCGTAATGCCATTTTGTTTGAAGCCACACGCTCCGTAGGAAAAAGGCGTTACGCCTTTCAAGATCTCGTAGATGGAAAAATTGTTATTGTCCTCGTACCGATTGTGAAAAATTTCGACCTATTAAAAGAGACGATTCTAAATACCCCTTTACTAGAAAGCGTAAAGAAATCGCCGCAATTAATGAGTATAAACCCGGCAGAAGGTGATAAAAAATGAGCCAAGACATTAAAGGCATATTAGCCTATGTCACAACGGATAAAGACAGGTATTTGGGAGGTACCCCTCTAGGGATTTTGGCAAAAAATGAGAAAGAGCTCGTTTCCATTACAGAAGCCATTTCCAAGGCTTTTCTTGCAGAGGTATTACAGCTTGTTTCTGGGGATTGCCTCATCATCAAAAAATAAAGAAGGTACTCGTAAACCGGGTACCTTCTTTTTCCTATACTTGCTTTTGGGGCTGATCTAACTTATTGGGACCGTAAATGATATTTGTGTTATTTCCATCTACATGGCTGGAATGCTTCCCATCAGAGGCGAGCCACTGGGCGTGATTCGTCTCTTCGTTAGAGACATGCCCTACATGGAAAACATTTCCTATGTCGACGGAAGAATTCTGGTCCAAAGAATTAACCCTTAGATTATAAACATTATTAATTTTTGGCTTGCGCATATTCTGTCATCTCCTTACAGATTACTCGTTTCTTTTGTCATCATATGCGCTTTGCGAGAATGGGTTATCGTCGATTTTTTTCCTTTCTCAATTGCTTAACCATAATACGTTCAAACCAGTTCCATGGTAGAAGTGCCTTGAAAGCCATTCCTGCCTTTACTCCTTTTCCAATAGGATAGCGAAGTTTAGGATGTTTCGTTTGCAAGACGTGCTCAATCAGACGAATTACATCATGTGGATTGCCAGCCGTTGCGGAGGTTTGTTCTACTTCTAGACGGATCCGCTCCTTCCATGGATGATAGTCAGGCATGGAAGATGACGCTGTTGCTTCCAGCCCTTTCCGCCAAATCTCCGTTTGGTAGGAACCCGGTTCAATCAGAACCACATGTACGCCAAAGGGAGCCATTTCCAACCGGAGGGATTCGCTAAATCCTTCTAATGCAAATTTGGATGATACATAAGGGCCTAACGCTGGAAAGCCCATTCGACCGCTGATGCTGCTCATATTTATGATCGTTCCTTTGCGTTGGTTTCGCATAAAGGGCAGGACGGTTTGTGTCAAGGAGACAACTCCAAAAAAATTAGTCTCAAACTGCTTTCTCCAATCATCGAGCGACACTTCTTCCACGAAACCGGGGGCGGCATAACCAGCGTTATTAATGAGCACATCTATGCGTTTAATGCGGTCAACGATCTGATTCACCACCTGTTTTATTTCAAGGGGGTCCGTAACATCCATTTGAATAAGCTCGATATGATCAGACACCCCTTCTTCCTTTATCAACTGTACTAGAGGCCCTCTTCGGTCTAAGCTGCGCATCGCAGCAAAAACCTGAAAGCCCTTTTTAGCTAGGGCAACTGCCGTCAACATTCCAAATCCACTTGAGGTTCCGGTAATTAGGGCAATCGGTCGGTGGTAGGGTT
>JBEQAI010000358.1:0-4019 GCA_041640415.1 Ammoniphilus sp.
ATATTACCCTTATTCGGGGAGATTTAAACAGTATTGCAGACGCCATTTTCATGAGCAAGAAGACGATCACCAATATTAAGCAAAATCTTTTCTGGGCTTTTGCTTATAACAGTTTGGGCATCCCTGTTGCTGCAGCAGGTTTCTTAGCTCCTTGGTTAGCCGGTGCAGCCATGGCGTTTAGTTCGGTATCGGTTGTTCTCAATGCCCTAAGACTTCAAAGAATAAAGTTAAAGTCCTGATTTAGGAGGGTCACAAATGAAACGAAGTATGATGATATGGGGGATTTCGGGTATCGTCTACCTAGGAGCCGTCATTGCAGGATACAGTGTATATGCAAGTAAAAGTCCACAACCAGTGGAACATGCGGAACAAGTTCACGAACATGCGCACGAACATGCACACGGGGAGGCCAGCAGGACTAGCGAGGTAACGCCAAAGGTATCCTATGCGAACGGAGAAATCACGATTGAGTTAAGAGATCTCAATAACCAGGTACCGGAGCTGGAGGTTTCCCATGAGAAATGGATGCATTTTATTCTCGTAAGTTCAGAATTGAAGGAATATTATCATCTGCATCCAGAAGAAAAGAACAAGGGAGTGTACACCCAGAAGATCCATTTACCCGATGACGCATACAAAGTGTTTGTGGATATTAAACCTAAAGGTCTGAACTATAAAACAGAACCGATTGACCTCCTCGTTGGTAGGGGTCATCAAGCCCACCATGATCACACCCTCGTTGTAGATACAGACTTGAAAAAGACGATTCATGGCCAAACGGTTGAACTCACTCCCTCATCCTTAGAAGCGAATAAGGAAACGATCCTTCATTTTGACGTGAAAGGAGCTAAACCGGAACCTTATCTAGGGGCATTAGGCCATGTGGTTATCCTAGATGAGATGGGAGAAAACTATCTTCATGTTCACCCGGTTGCGGACGATAGAACCGAATTTGAAACGCATTTTAGTACTCCAGGTGTATATAAATTGTGGGCGGAGTTTAAGTTTGGAGAACAAGTTCATGTGTATCCGTTTGTGGTAGAAGTTAGATAAATCTTATAGAAATGTGTTATGATAATGATAGGTTTCCACATATTGGGGACCTATCATTTTTTTATGTTTAAGGAGGCGAATGGCATGTCGGTAAGTATGAAATTCTGCAAGGGGCATAATCCATCCAGGGGGTGTATCTATGATGAACCATAGTGATCTCCATCCGTTAAGGAGGGGTTTAGTTAAGCAATTGGTATTTATTGATGAGAATCACACGGAGCTTTTAAATCAATATTTATCATCTATATCTTCCCGGGAAAAGAACCTCAAGTTTTTCGAACAATATGTCTCTGAGGTTGAACATGTGATATCCCGGCTTGGTGAGCAGTCTTCCATGAATTTAGACAGAGTTTATATTGGAAGCCAAGTTTCTGTCTTGTATGAAGAGGATCAGTTTATGGATGAATTCACCATCTGCTTTCCCGAACATTCAGATCCTGAACGAGGGTGCATATCGTATCTCTCTCCGGTAGGCAATCAGCTGCTTCTCAGAGGGCGGGATGAACGAGTCGTTTTATTTACACCTAATGGTGAAACATCGGTCATCATTAAAGACATCCAATTTAATGAAGGGATTTTTTTTGATGATTGATAAAGTATTTTTGCAGGCGAACCGACACACACCATCGATTACTTGGATCGGACACTCGACGTTTTTGATTCAAACCGCCGGGTTAAATATTCTAACAGATCCGGTCTGGCCATCATTTATTGGCTTGAAAAAGAAAGGTTCTAACCCTCGAATCATACTGGAGGAAATGCCTGCCATTGATGTCGTGCTGATTTCTCACGGACAGCATCTTCGTCTGCATTTTAATACCTTTCGCCAGCTTAAGGGAGATCCTCTGTACTTAGTGCCTGACGGTATGCAGGACCTATTTATTAGCAGGGGGCTTAAAAACGTCAAGGAATTATCCTGGTGGAATCACTTTGTCAAAATCCCTTTGCAATTTACTTTTGTGCCAGCGGATCATAGAACAAGAAGAAGCCTATTGGATGTTCATATCGGTTCTTCAGGAGGATGGATATGTCATAATCCTAAGACAAAGAAACATCTATATTTCGCTGGAGATACAAGCTATTTTGCAGGTTTCTCTGAGATTGGTGCTAGATTCCCTATAGATATTGCAATCATTCCGGTTGGACCTTATAGACCCCGATGGAGGGGACAGACCGATCCTTTAACTTTAGCTGATCCCGTTCAAGCTTTTATCGATTTGCAAGCAAACACCATGATCCCTATGCAATATGGGACATTTCCATGGAGCGAATCGGAAACGGAAGTTTGGAGCAGGCTTCAAGCGGAATGGAATTCACGTGGTTTGGACGAAGAGAGATTGAAGCTCTTGAAACAAAGAGAAACATGGAGGATAGATAGCAACGAACTTCATCGAAGAAAGCCGGATGCGGTAATGTATAGTGAATTGTAAGAGTGTATTTTGTAGAGGTAGTCACGGTTGTGATCTGCCTCTTTTTTATTGTACATCCTATTCAGTATCCGTTAGTCCGTCCAAAATCATCCAAAAAAATATATTGAAAATTTGGATGTGATCAAATACAATGATTTTAGCTTCAAAACTTTACTGGCATGCCACATACCAGTTAAACAAATTAGGAGGAATAGTACCTTATGTCTGCTTTTAAATATGTATGGGAGTCTCGTTCATCCAAATCAAGTCACGTGCTTCCCCCGGATACCAATTGTCACGGAACATTATATGGAGGTAAGCTGATGTCCCATATTGATGACGTGGCCGCTTTATCTGCTATGAAGCACTCGAACTGCCGAATCGTGACGGCTTCTACCGATTCGATTGACTTTCTACATCCCATTAAGCTTGATCATGAGGTTTGCCTTGAAGCTTTTGTGACTTGGACTCATAAAACGTCCATGGAGGTCTTCGTGAAGGTGATGGCTGAGGATCTTCTTTCAGGGGAGCGTGTCGTATGCGGCACATCCTTTCTCACATTCGTGGCTCTGGATCAGAACGGCCAGCCTACGCAGGTTCCTGAGGTTTACCCCGAAACACCTGAAGAGTTCCTTTTATATGAGAGTGCTCCTCAACGGGCAGAAGCTAGACGCATTCGAAGACAAGAAAGTAAAAGGCTCGCCGAAATTATGGGCACCAAGAAGTTTGGGGAAATCGATCATGAAAAACGAGTAGCGAGAGGTATCCATGCAACCGTTTGATGTGGTCATTGTAGGTGGAGGATTAGCGGGTTTATCCGCAGGGGCTTATTTATCTCATCATGGGAAGAAAGTGGCCATTATAGAACGCGGGGCTCTGGGCGGACGAGCCGTTACGTTACATATTAAGGGTTTTGCCTTTAACTTTGGTGCCCATGCCATCTATGGGCGGGATACTTCAACTTTAAGCCGGTTAGAAAAGGAACTTGGACTTCATATTGATTGGCGAGATTTTAGCCCAGATAAAGCCAAGTATGATTTGGGGGATCAATTAACCGATGTCCCAGCCAATATTCAGGGGCTATTCCGGACGAAGATATTAAAAGGGAAAGATAAACTCACGTTTACCTTTGAGATATTGAAAACCTTAACACGACTAGAAAAAGGCCATCCTCATGTTTCGATAAAAAAGTGGATGGAAATGCGCGGACTGAATGAAGATGTCAAAGAAATGATGCTTACCTTGGCCTCTTCCAACTTTTTTACTAAGGAGCCGGAACAAATTCCTTCTGATGTCTTTTTTACTTATTATCAGCGGCTTTTTCATACGCATAAGCCTGTTTCCTATATCGGGGGAGGATGGCAAGCTTTAATTGATGAATTGGTCCGTGTGATTCACGAGAACCAGGGTGTTATTTATACGAAATGTAAAGTGGAAGCCGTCTCCATTGAGGGAGGTCAACTCCACGCGGTACACACGGGGGATCAGACGATCACCGGGGCGGATTTTATGTTCTGCATACCGCCTAAGGAGCTAGTGAAAATTTTTCAGGGTACG
>JBEQAI010000359.1:0-3986 GCA_041640415.1 Ammoniphilus sp.
GTTGGAATTATTGCCATGCTGGGATTCTTATCGTTTGAAGAGCAAATTGAAGGTGAAAAGACCTCCATTGACTATGTAGGTGCTATCCTCTTGGTGTTGGCGATTGGGACATTATTATTTGCTACTTTAGGAACCGTATGGAATGAGATCGTAGGTTTGGTTGTAATTAGCATGATTTTATTTGTCCTGTTTGTTAACCATCAACGGACCAGAGTCCACCCATTAATCCGGATTGAGATGTTCCAAAATCCTATGATTCTATGGTTGAATATATCGGGAATGATTGTGACTATGGGACTTTTCGTGGTTCCATTCTTCATTCCGCTGTTTGCCCAAGAGATTCTCGGGTACAGTCCTTTAGCCAGCGGCTTGATCCTAATGGGGCAGGTGCTTGGCTGGAATGTTGGATCTGTACCGGCAGGTAAGCTCATTTTAAAGGTAGGGTACAAAAAGTCTATTCTCTCTGGAATTGGCTTGTTGGTCTTGGGTGGAGCTCTGCTTGCCTTGTTTGTTCCTGTACTGAACTACACGTTGCTGTTAATCATTATGTTTATTTTGGGGCTAGGCTTCGGGGTTTGTGTAACGTCGTTTACGATTGGCGTGCAGGAAGCCGTGGAACCCAAGGAGCGAGGCATCTCAACGTCGATCCAGTTGTTTTCAAGAAATATTGGAACGACGATTGGGGTTACCATTGTGGGCGGGATATTAAATTTAGCTCATGGAAATTTTACTTTGCTTGAAAGCTTTCAGGTTATTTTTATCGTTGCCCTTTTTATTACAAGCTTAAGCTTATGGACCGCTTCCAAGATTCCGATGGGAGACCATATGAAAAAAAGTGCATAAGAAGAAGGGGGACCGCTCTAATGGAGCTGTCTCCCTTTTTTCATAATGAATCCTGTAGAATAGTATAGAATGATGAGAGAAAGTTAATCAACTAATTAACTTTTTAAGACTTGCCTTCCCATTCGGAGTAGAACCTCTGGATGAAATTCTTCATAAATTCGTGGCGCTCGTTGGCCAGTTTTTTTGCGTAGGCTGTGTTCATCATTTCTTTAAGCTTAAATAATTTTTCATAGAAGTGATTGATCGCCGTGCTTTTTCCCTGGCGATATTCCTCAGCAGTCATGTTTTCGCGAGGTGGAAGATAGGGATCATGGATTAACTGATTTTTTGCGCCGCTATAGGCAAAGACACGAGCAATACCGACGGCTCCGATAGCATCTAAGCGATCGGCATCTTGAACCACCATGCCTTCTAACGTTCGCATAGGAGGCTTGCCTCCACCTTTAAATGACATCGAAGAAATAATGTCCATCACTTGGGAAATCGTTTCTTCTTGGACTTGGTGGTCCCTAAGCCATTCCTCTACTTTAATTAAGCCTGCTTGCTCGTCTCCAGTAAGCTTCTCGTCGGGAATATCATGAAGGAGAGCAGCCAACTCACATACAAAGGAATCTGCGCCTTCTTCAGCAGCAATAGCCTTCGCGGTTTGAGTAACTCGGTAGATATGCCACCAGTCATGTCCACTGCTGTCTTTTTCTAATTCGAAGCGGGCAAAGCGTTCAGCTGCTTCAAGTATGTGCTGTTCTTTGTTCATACCCTTTGTTCTCCCCTTTTGTGGCTAATTCTAACATTATCATCAACAATAATAGAATGATTGAAACTTGTACAGGCTGAGAACCGTAAAAGAAAACAACGAATAGTGGATATTATCTTAGGGTAGGTGAAGGTAAGTGGATCAATATCAACATTATATTCTGGGGCAAATAAGGGAATGGGAAAAGGAGCAGACCAGTACGTGGTTTTTTCACCAATGGAGTCGGAGTTTCCAGAAGAAGATCGATTCCTTGATCCCTGAGGTTGTTCATGAAAAACTTGCAAAAGCTGTAGAAGGCATGGTAAAGTCCATTGCCAGCGGGGTATCTCTGATTCCGCAAAAACAGCAGTATTTAGATCCTAGTCTTACGTTTGTCGCTAGAGATCAAAAAGCGCAAGAAACCATCCAGCTGTATAAAAAAGTAGCCATGGCCGAGGGCGCTGGTACTGGAGCAGGCGGGCTTGTACTTTCTGCCGTTGATTTTCCTGCTTTCATTGCCATAAAATTTAAACTTTTACAAGAATTATCGAACATCTATGGCTATAATGTTCAGGATTTTGAAGAGCGAATGTTCATTATTAAGGTATTTCAATTGGCCTATGCGGGAGATGTGAATAAAACAAAAATCTATCAAGAAATTAAAGACTGGCCTGAACGAAAGCAGGAGATCAGCCAGACTACTTACGAGAATGTTATGGCTTGGAGAGAATTTTATTCCGAGTACAGAGAATCGATTGAGTTGAGGAAGCTTCTGCAAATTATACCAGGCTTCGGAGCGATCGTAGGGGCGTTGGCTAACCGTTCCATCCTTGATGATTTAGCTGTGACTGCCGTTCATGTTTATCGGATGAGATACCTCCAAGATTGTAAGTTAATCTAGGTACCTGCTATTATATATTGGTATATCAATTTCAGGAGGAACCTCAGCATGCTAAAAACTTTTATTGCCCTCGGCGCGATTAATGCATTCTTAACCGTCGCCTTAGGCGCTTTTGGTGCGCACGGACTTAAAGCAAGATTACCGGAAGATATGATGGCCGTTTACCAGACCGGTGTTCAATATCACATGTTTCACTCATTGGGCCTGATAGCCGTGGGAGTGATAGCGGGAATGCTGTCCCCAACCCCACTTCTGACCTGGTCAGGCTGGGCCATGATGGTCGGGATCCTGTTATTTTCCGGCAGTCTTTATGTATTAAGTATCTCCGGGATCAAGATTCTAGGAGCGATTACCCCTTTTGGAGGAGTAGCCTTTCTGATCGGGTGGGCTTTGTTAGCTGTTGCGGCTCTCAGAGGATAACTGACAGGCGGACGATAATTTCATTCCCGTGGAAACTAAAAAGAGCCTCAAAGGCTCTTTTTTTGTCTAGAAAAGTAAAAAGATAGGAGTTATTTAATCGACTAATTAAAAAGCTGACTACCCTTGATACTCAATTACTTCATGACCAAGTCCCTGACCATCGGTTCCAAAAAGGTCATCACGCAAAAAAGTTTCTGCATCCTCCTGGCTTTCAAACATCATAAGATCCTTTCCTATCCACTCCGGTGAAGATAAGTAACCTTCTGTGTCGAGTAAGTCACCCGTGGGAGTGTATTGAATTACATACTTGCTCATGCTGTACCTCCAATTAGTTTCAGTTTTAACTAATAGTAGTCATCCCCCAATTTTTTGTTTTTATTTCCAGCTTAGAAAAGTATTAGAAGGAACAAATTAAATGCTGAGAGGAGGTGCGATATGGAGCGCAATGAAAATATTGAAATTCCACAGGTGGATATTCCTGACGAGGTTACGCATACCAATCAGCCTGAGGTAGAGATTACAACGCCGCATCCCGTGGTGCCACAACCAGAAGCAGGGGTATTGCCTGCTGAGCCTTCAAGGAAAATTGGCTTTCAACCTCACCAATAGAAGAGAAGAGCGAAGAGCACCAACTGTTAGATACAGTGGTGCTCTTGTCTAGATGAAGGGGAGTGAGAGGGTGGGATTAAATCAATTAAAGGAAATCCTGGCTCGAATTGATGGAAAAGGATATAAGGCTTACAAAGAGATTCAAGGCACATACATAGAAGGTCAAATACAGTATCATCTTGATTACATTCAGGTCGACCCGTTTGCCAATCCTTCCCGTGTTCGAGTAGCCATTTCACAACGATTAGCGGGATTTGAACCTGAGACCTACCACTTACCGCATAGAAAAGTAGGCTTAGAGGACTTTTTAGCAAGGTCCGTTGCCCAAGTTCTTCAGACCAAACAAGGGAGCATCCGGATTGATGAGCCTGGACAAGAAGTTTTGCCGCGCACAGCAGTGAAAGTAGAGGAAGAATTCGTGGAGGTACGTCTTACCCTCAGCCTTCCGGCAGCAGGCCGAACCATACTAGGAAAGCAAGC